>JAAYVJ010000101.1 GCA_012517265.1 Planctomycetota bacterium
AAACCATGGCCAGCACAAGCACTGCCCCACCATGCCTGTGGTGAACGTTGTGTCGGGGATACATTCTCTTTTCCTCTCGGCGGAGATCCGCTTGGCGATGCTGGACGCACTTCTATGGTTCCAAAGAAAGTGTACGAAATCATAGGCGTCAGGCAAAACGAGGAATTATCGGCGATGCGAGAGACAGGATCGAGAGGAAGAAAGACCACTGCGGTGGATCGTTGCGGAGAATGACCGTGGGCGTACCAAGACTCCTGCCCGCTCCACAGGCTGTCTGCAGAACGAGCCAGCATGCCTCCGCGGCGCGTCAATGACGCGGTTTAAGCGTCTCTTGGCAAGGGATCAGGTGTTCAGAGCGTCGTTGACGTCCGGGCTTGGCGTCGGGAACTCCGCGGCGCCAGTGCCGGCGAGCCAGATCGCGCTGGCTCTGGCCGGCCGGATCGTGCCCAGATACTGCACGGATGCGACGGCTACGAGCAACTCAATCAGCAGGACCAGAGTTCTCCACGATGCTCTCTGCATGATCGTTCCCTTCTCTGTCGAGGGATGGCAAACCAAATCCGCAGAACCCGCGTCTGCGGACTGCGATGCCTCTCTTGCGGGCGATCCTCTCACAGGACCACCTCCGTGTACGACGAGGGATCATAGCGCAGGATTAGTTCCGGGACGAAGCCGGCCGGGACCTCATCAAGGCCCGACCGGTTGAAGTACAGATCCGTGTTGCCCTGAAGCACCATCTGGGCATCGGAGTAGTTGACGATGGAGCCATTGATCGTGCCGCCGGCGTTGCCCCACAATTGGATGCCATTGGCCGCGATCGCGCCGCTGAGCGTACTGAAGCTGCCTCCAAATCCGACGTGGAAGCCGGGCGCCATGATGAAGGTGCCCGTCTGGCTCTGGAGTCCGGCGAATTGCGGCTGGTTCGGCAACTCCGTGATGGGGTGTCCCGTCACATTGCCTGTGAAGACCAGACGGTTCTCGGCGGAGTTGTCCGTCGGGTCTCCGTTGGTGACGATGATCCCCGTGATGTCGACGCCTCCCGTGAAGGTGACGACGTTCGGCGCTTCGATGAAGACGACGCCCTTGAGTGTGGCGTGTCCGGAGAATGTGGGATTTGCGCCGGCGGGGATCTTGAGATTCTCATACGTTGCGTCGGCGGACGTGGAGTCGCCGGGGCCCAGGACACGGGTCGCGTAGGGAATGAACGTCGCCGGGTTCATCTCGGGGAACTCGCAGGGCGCCACGCCGATCTCGACGTGTTTCATGGCGGCTGTGCCGGTTTCGCCTCCGATTCCCGCTTTGCCGCCCTGAAGGTCGACGAGAGCCAGCGGATTGACGATCTTCACCTCGCCGGCGATATGCGAGTTGCCGACGATTGAAAGCGCCAGCAGGGAGTTGTCGCTCTCGATGTACGCATTCGATTCGACCTGTAGGTTGACGCCCTCCAGCTCGACGTTGCCGGCCAGGGAGACGGGCCCCTTGGAGGCCACGCCGAAATCGAACACGGTGTTGGCCCGGGTGCCGAAGGCGTAGGCCGAGCGGATCGTCCGGTTGAATGATCCGTAGTGCCCGGTCACGTCCACCTGGATGTTGTCGTTGTCGATGCTGGTCAGGGTCGCGGAAAAAGCCTGACCCAGAGTCGAATTGATCGGCACATTGGAGACCGAGATGGTCGAACTCGTGCACACAGGCGCGAGGTTCGTGATCCCCGCGTCGGTCAACTCGTTTTGGAGCACGGTCGCCAGGCGGGCGAATCGCTCGGCGGGCGCTGTGGTTCCCGAGATTTCCACCTTGCTCATCCAGAAGCGGACGACCTCCAGGCCGGATTCCGCGCAGGATCGTGCGTTGTCCACTTTGCGGTGGGTCTCTGCGATCTGGATGTTTGCCCCGGACATGCCCGCCATGGCCGCGGCCAGCGCGGAGAACATGGCGATGAAGATGAGCGAAAGAACAAGTGCGGAGCCCGGCCGCACTGGGCGCGGCGCCGTAATAACCCGTTTCATACTAAGCCTCAAACGATGAGGTGATGCGTCAGTGATGTCGAACTTCAAAGGCTCCACCAAAACATACGCCACAATTGGGGAGACTCCAAATCGCTGAGTTCGGGATCGCGGGGAAATGCCGGGGTGAGCGAAAGGAGCGCTGCGGAAGACCGTACGCTTCACGCGTCTTTATCGGGCGTCTTCCTGTTCGGCGAAATAGGAACTGCGGGCGAAAGGCGAGGACAGAACCCAGGCGAATCCGATCTCCCTCGCGCGGTTCTTCCACCAGGCGAACTTCTCGGGCGTGACGTATTCGACGACCTCCAGCGAGTCCTTCGACGGCCGGAGGTATTGGCCGATGGTGAGCCGATCGCAGCCGACGCGGCGCAGATCGCGCAGGACCTGCTCGACCTCGGCGTCGCTCTCGCCCAGGCCGAGCATGATCGAGGATTTCGTCTGCACGCCGGGATACCGATCGCGAGCCATCCGCAACACGTTCAGTGAGTACTCGTAATTGCCGCCGGACCGGGCCACGGGGTACAGCGAAGGCACCGTCTCGACGTTGTGCGCGAAGACGAACGGCAGGGCGGTCTCCAGAATCTCCAACGCCTGCTCCGTGCAACCCCGAAAGTCCGGCGTGAGGATCTCGAACCGCATGGAAGGGCACTGACGCCGCACTTCGCTGATGCAGTCGCGGAAGTGACTCGCGCCACCGTCGGGCAGGTCGTCCCGGTTGACGCTTGTGATGACCAGGTAACGGATGCTCATCCGTCTGGCCATGTCGGCCAGACGCGCCGGCTCGGTCGGGTCCGGCGGCAGCGGCTTGCCCGTGGCGACGGAGCAGAATTTGCAGTTGCGGGTGCAGACGTTGCCCAGGATCAGCACGGTCGCGGTTCCTCGGCCCCAGCACTCGCCGCGGTTGGGGCAATTGGCGTTCGTGCAGATCGTCTCGATGCCCAGCGATTCGAC
The DNA here is from genome assembly GCA_012517265.1 of Planctomycetota bacterium. Taxonomy (GTDB): domain Bacteria; phylum Planctomycetota; class Phycisphaerae; order Sedimentisphaerales; family Anaerobacaceae; genus PLanc-01. The sequence goes on from JAAYVJ010000101.1 coordinate 2,952, forward strand.
GGTCTCGCGGGTGTGCTGGAAGCTGTGCCCGGCCGGCCAGGGCCGCCTCAGCCACGGCGGCAGTTTTCGTCTTGCTTCCGTCATGATTCCACCGTCCCGCCGTTCTGCGAGGCCGCACGGCTCAAATGCCGACGCACGAGGACAGCCAACTGTCCTTTGATTTCGTTCATGTCGTAAGTCCGTCCCGTCTCCTTCCGGGCGGACGTCATCGTCACGCCGTCCAGCCCGCACGGGACCATGGTTCCAAAGATGCTCAGGTCGTTCTGAATGTTGATCGCCATGCCGTGGCAGGTGACGAACCGCGACACCCGCACGCCGACGGATGCGATCTTCCGCGGCCCGACCCACAGACCGGGAAACCCCTTCTTGCAGTGGCTCGCAACGCCCAGTCCGGCCAGCAACTCGATCCCGATCTGCTCCAGCGTCCGCACGTAAGCGTTGATGTCGAGCCCAAGCTCCTGGATGTTCACGATAGGGTAGAACACCAGTTGCCCCGGATTGTGGGCGGTGGTCCCGCCGCCGCGCCGGATCTCCACGAGATCGATGCCCCGCCCGGCCAGGTCCTCGGGAGAGGCGAGCAGCCTGTTGGAACTCTTGTGCGCCCCCAGCGTAATCACCGGCGGATGCTCCACCATCAATACCGTGTCGCCGATCACCCCGGCCCGCCGCTGCTCCTGCAACTGCTGCTGTAAAGCCAGCACCTGCCGATACTCAGCCAAGCCGCAATCGCGGACGGCCGGTTGGCCGGCGGCCAGGGACTGTCGATTTTGCTCACTCTCCACGGCAATCTCGTCACTGCTCGAACAGCAATCCGCCCAGGGCTTCGTGGACCGCGTCCTCGATTGTTTCCGAGACCGTCGGGTGCGGGAACGTGATCTGCCGGATCGGCTCGCACGTGCCCAACAGCGTGCGGGCGAACGCGACGAATTCGGTCGCCATGTCGCCGACCATGCTGATGCCCACGATCTCGTTCATCGCGTTGTCGCGGACCGCGTGGAACTGGCCGTTCGTATTGTTCTCCGCGTGGCAGCGGCCGTTGGCTCGATAGAAGCCTTTGCCGACCGTGATGTCCATGCCGGCGGCCTGA
>JAAYVJ010000636.1 GCA_012517265.1 Planctomycetota bacterium
GATGAACGGCTTGCCCGTGCGGGCCGTGACGTTCCAGTCGATGTCGCGGATGTCGTCTCCCGGCATGTATTCGCGGACCTCGTCGAACTGCATGCCCCGGCCCTTGAAGACGCTCTCGTACTGGCCCGCAAAACTGGCGTTCACCGCTCGCGAGGTGTAGATCTGAATCTGCCGGATTCGTTTGATCAGTTCTTCGGGGATCATAGAAACCAGTTTCGAGTTCTCAGTTTGAAGTCTCAAGTGAGGAGCAGGACACTCCAGACTTGACACTTCACACTCCCAACTTCTTACGGCACCTCGATGTTGTCGAAGATCGTCTTGATGATGTCTTCGCTGGTTTTGTCCTCGGCCTCGGCCTCATAGCTGACGATCACGCGGTGACGCAGCACGTCGGGCCCGATGCTCTTGACATCCTGCGGCGTGACGTAGCCCCTCTGCTGGAGGAAGGCGTGGGCCTTGGCCGCGACCGCCAGGTAGATCGTCGCGCGGGGCGACGCGCCGTACGTGATGAAGTTGCCGATCTTCAGGCCGTACTTCTCCGGGTCGCGGGTCGCGCAGACGATGTCCACGATGTAGTCCTTGACCTTCTCGTCGATGTAGATCTCATCGACGACCGCCCGCACCTCCGCGATGTCACTGGGCTTGATCACCGGCTTGACGTCGAACTTCCTGTCGGTGACCGCCATGCGGTCGAGGATCTGCCGCTCCTGTTCCTTGCTGGGGTAGTCGATCTTGAGCTTGAGCATGAAGCGGTCGAGCTGGGCCTCGGGCAGCGGGTACGTCCCTTCCTGTTCGATGGGGTTCTGCGTCGCCAGGACGAGGAAGGGATTGGGCAGAGCGTACGTCTCTTCGCCAATGGAGACCTGCCGCTCCTGCATCGATTCGAGCAACGCGCTTTGGACCTTGGCCGGGGCGCGGTTGATTTCGTCGGCCAGAATGATGTTGGCGAAGATGGGCCCTTTGCGGGTGACGAACTGGCCGTCGGACTGGCGGTAGATCTGGGTGCCGATCAGGTCGGCCGGCAGCAGGTCCGGCGTAAACTGGATCCTGCGGAAGTCCGCGTCGATCGCCCGGGACAGGACCGTCACGGCCAGCGTCTTGGCCAACCCGGGAACGCCTTCCAGGAGGATGTGCCCGTTGGCCAGCAGCCCGATGAGCATGCGTTCGAGCATGTACCGCTGTCCCACGATGACCTTGTCAAGCTCGGAGAACAGACCCCTGACGAACTCGCTCTTCTGCTGGACCAAGCCGCCGATCTGCTTTACGTCCATCGCCATAAAGACTTACTCCAACCACGGTTACAAATCTTGTTTGGTTTCTCGAAGCCCAGCCCGCCGGATGGACGGGCCCAGTCGCACACTCGAAAAATAATCCCTTACTACGTCACGAGCGGCGGACTTGTTCCTAAGTACCCGAAGCACAGCCGGGTTTCAAGTCCGATGGAGGCGTAGGACGGATGGGACCGATAAGGCGAATGGGACGGGGTCGGACATGACGGCCTGAGAATGCGGTATCTCATTGTTTGTGCTGGGTTTATGCCAACCGCTCGTCTGCGGGCGGCCGGCGGCTCTTCGCGGGGATCAGGCCCTCGTCTCCGGCGCTTCTCCATCGCCGGGGGGCGCCCATTCCTTCATCAATTGCACGAGCCCCTGGAGCTTGGCGAACTTGTCCTCGCCCAGACCGTCGAGATCGTCAAGCGTCAGGCGCCCTTCCCTCGCGAGACGCTCGACGATGTGGATCAGAACCGAGTACCGACCTATGTACTTCTCGTCGGTCTTCCTCCGCCTGCCGTCGAGGAATTCGTGAATCCGCCACAGATCGTCAGCCGTCTGCGCCTTTTCGGCCATCTCCTTCACCTTGGCCGCAAGTTCGGCGCAACCCGTCCGGCACGCGTCCTCGCACGACCGGCCGGCATCCTCCCCGTCCGTCTTCTCCCCTCTCGATTCATCCATACAGCACCGCCACCTCAATGCCTGGTAAGTACGAGAACGACATCCCTGCCGCGACGAAATCATCGGCACAGGCTTTTTGTCCACTCGAAGCTCCGCGAACACAGCGAGAACCGGGAGAAGAGCCGCAAACAAAGGCTCACACTCCGCATTCGTCAAGGTATCTCCCGTCTGTCGCCATCTCGGGCCGCTACGCCTTCGGCTCTCGGATTCAGAATTCACCTCAGCGGCGGAATTATACAACCCGCCGCCGGGATGACAAAGGCCTTCTGTCCATTTCATGAAAATCCGCGTGGAAGACCCTGCCCTTATCGATCCGACGCTGGATTGCGTGCCATGTGCCACTGACCTGCCCCCGGGAAAATGTGCCAGTGAGGGTTAGAGGGTATCCGTTAGAATAGGTTTGGATTCTCAGAAAGGATACCCCGATGAAGCAGAAGTACAGTCCGGAACAGATCGTAAAGTCTCTGCGGGATGCCGAAGGCATGCTGTTCTCCAGCTAATACTCGTCTTTCCATTATTCTAGGCGGGGGCAGCCTCTCCGACAAGACCGTCTGGCCCCAAGATGGCAGTAAAATTCCCCTCGGCGAGGTAGAAACAGCGGTTCTTGCCTGCTTCGCCCAAATCCCGCGAGGGGGGATCTACCCTTTTGCGGCCGGGGCGTTACAATGGGTGGTTTGTGCCGACCCGCTTGGGAGCGGGGGCACTACCATGGGTGGGATTGTACGTCATGGAGTCCGAGCCGGACGAATCGGTCCGTTTGAGATATGGTCGATCATACTGAGAAAGTCATCCGAGTCGAGGGGGCCTGCGAGCACAACCTGAAGAATATCAGTCTGGACATCCCCCGCGACAAGCTCGTCGTCATCACCGGCATCAGCGGCTCGGGCAAAAGCTCGCTGGCGTTCGATACGATCTACGCCGAGGGCCGGCGAAAGTACGTCGAGTCGCTCAGCGCCTACGCCAGGCAGTTCCTCGAGCAGATGCAGAAACCCGCGGTCAACAGAATCTCAGGGTTGCCCCCCACCATCGCGATCGAGCAGCGAAGCGCCAGCAGCAACCCGCGTTCGACGGTCGCCACGACGACCGAGATCTATGACTACTTCCGGCTGCTCTTCGCCAGGGTGGGCCAGCCCCACTGCTGGGTCTGCGGCCGGGAGATCACCAGCCAGCACTCCACGCAGATCGTCGAATCGATCCTGAGCCGGCCCGAGGGGACCAAGATCCAGGTCTGCGCCCCGATCATCCGCGGCCAGAAAGGCGAGCACAAGGAGATCTTCGCCAATATCCAGCGGGACGGCTTCGTCCGCGTCCGCGTGGACGGCAGCGTCTACGACCTCCAGAACGTCCCGGCCCTGGCCAAGAACAAGAAGCACGACATCGCCGCGGTGGTGGACCGGCTCATCATTCGCGAAGGCGTCCGCACCCGCCTGGCCGACTCCGTGGAGACCGCCCTGAAGAAGGCGGACGGCCTGCTGCTGATGCTCATTCAGGAACCCGCCGGCGACAAGGGCAACGAAAGCGACGGCAAGTGGGAGGAGGTGATCTACAGCGAGAAGTTCGCCTGCCCCGACCACCCTGAGGCGAGCCTGGAGGAGTTGTCGCCGCGTCTGTTCAGCTTCAACAGCCCCTACGGCGCCTGCAAGAGCTGCGACGGGCTCGGCACGATCCTCGAATTCGACCCCGACCTGATCGTGCCCGACAAGAGCATCTCGCTGGAAAACGGCGCGGTCGACGCCTGGCGACGCAGCGGCAAGCGAATGAACATCTACTACAACCGCCTGATCAAGCGGTTCTGCCGCGACACCGGGATCAGCAAGGCCGTCCCCTACGAGGAGATCCCCGAGGACATCCGGCATCTGCTGATGTACGGCACGACCCCAGCGGACGAGGAGAAGTACGGCGTCTGGTTCGAGGGCGTCATCCCGAACCTGGATCGGCGGTGGAAAGGCACGACCAGCGAGTACGTAAAGACCCGCCTGCACGGCTATCTGTCCGAGCAGCCGTGCCAGACCTGCAAAGGGGCCAGGCTCCGGCCCGAGGCCATCGCCGTCACCGTCGGAGGCAAGAGCATCCAGGAACTCAGCCGTATGAGCGTCGAACAGGCCCAGGAGTTCTTCGACCGGCTCCAGCTCAATCCCGAGCAGACGATCATCGCAGCCCAGGTTCTCAAGGAGATCCGGGCGCGCTTGCAGTTCATGCTGGACGTCGGCCTGGGCTACCTGACGCTCGACCGCGTGAGCAGCACGCTGGCCGGCGGCGAGGCCCAGCGAATCCGCCTGGCGACCCAGGTCGGCAGCGGCCTGGTCGGCGTCTGCTACGTGCTCGACGAGCCCACGATCGGCCTGCACAAGCGGGACAACGACCGCCTCTTGGGCATCCTCCAGACGCTCAGCAAGATCGGCAACACGGTCCTGGTCGTCGAGCACGACGAGGACATCATGCGGGCCGCGGACTACATCATCGACATCGGCCCCGCGGCCGGCGCCCACGGCGGTGAAGTCATCGCTCAGGGCACCTACGAAGAGATCCTCAAGTCCCCGACCTCGCTCACCGGCGAGTACCTCAGCGGACGAAAGAGCATCGCGGTCCCGCCGAAGCGACGTCCGTACTCGCTCAAGAAGTGCATCGAGGTCAAGGGCGCCACCGAGCACAATCTCAAGAACGTGGACGTGAAGTTCCCGCTGGGCGTCTTCATCTGCGTCACCGGCGTCTCCGGCTCGGGCAAGAGCACGCTGATCAACCACATTCTCCTGCGCGGCCTCAAGCGACATCTCTATCAATCCCGCGAGAAGCCCGGCGCGCACAAGAACATCCTGGGCATCTCCCAGATCGACAAGGTGATCGAGATCGACCAGTCGCCGATCGGCAAGACGCCGCGAAGCAATCCCGCGACCTACACCGGGGCCTTCGACCTGATCCGCAAGCTCTTTTCCATGACCCGCGAGGCCAAGATCCGCGGCTACACGCCGGGGCGGTTCAGCTTCAACGTCAAGGGCGGCCGCTGCGAGTCCTGCCGGGGCCAGGGCACCAAGGTGATCGAGATGCACTTTTTGCCCGACGTGTATGTCACGTGCCAGGACTGCAAGGGCACCCGCTACAACCCCGAGACGCTCCAGATCACGTACAAGGGCAAGAACATCGCGGACGTGCTCGACATGCGGATCGAGGATTCCGTGGACTTCTTCTCCAACTTCCCCACGATTCTGAGAGTGGTCAAGACGCTCGCCGACGTCGGCCTGGGCTACGTGCAGCTCGGGCAATCCTCGACCACCCTCTCCGGCGGCGAGGCCCAGCGGGTCAAGCTCGCGGCCGAGTTGGGCAAGGCCTCGACCGGCCATACGCTCTATTTGCTCGACGAGCCGACCACCGGCCTGCATTTCGCGGACATCCACAACCTCCTGGGCGTCCTGCAGAAGCTGGTGGACCTGGGCAATACCGTCGTCGTCATCGAGCACAACCTTGATGTGATCAAGACGGCCGATTATATAATAGACCTCGGCCCCGAGGGCGGAAACGGCGGCGGAACCATCGTGGCCGCAGGACCGCCGGAAGAGATCGTGAACGTCCCGGCCAGCTACACCGGCAGGTTCTTGAAGGGAAGGCTGTGACATTGAAGATTGACTATTGACGATTTACGATTTGGCTTCGCCTGCCGCATGCGCTTGCCCGATCAAGGCACCAGCCAAACCCGGGCTCTCAAATAGTAAATTGAAAATAGTAAATTCCAGGAGGTGTGCCATTCAGACCGTGCAATCGACCGTCCAGCCCCGGCAGTGGGAATTTGCGTTGAGCAGCATCGAGGACCTCCGGCGACTGTGTCAACAGTTGGAGGTCTCCGTCGATGCCATCGAAGACGTCTCGATCCTGGCCAGGCCCGTCCCGTTCGGCCCTTTGACGATCCCCAACTCGCTGGCGATCCACCCGATGGAGGGCTGTGACGGCGACGCCCAGGGCCGGCCGGACGACCTCACCGTCCGGCGATACGAGCGATTCGCAGCAGGCGGCGCGGGGCTCCTCTGGGCCGAGGCCATCGCGGTCGTCGAAGAGGCCAGGGCCAATCCCCGCCAGCTCTGGCTCCACCAGGCAAGCAAAGAGGCGTTCAAGGTCATGGTCCGCCGGGCGCGGGACAAGGCCGCCCTGGCGAACGGCTCGGCGCACAGGCCGGTGATCGTCGCGCAACTGACCCATTCGGGCCGGTACAGCAAGCCCGGACCGGTCCCCAGGCCGATCATCGCCCAACGCGACCCCTACCGCGATCCGATGGCGCCGCAGCCCAAGCCGGACACCAACCGCAAGAGCAGGCTCCCCGACGACTATCCCATCGTGACGGACGAGTACCTCGATCGCCTTCAGGACGCCTACGTCGAGGCCGCCCGCATCGCCTGCGAAGCCGGCTTCGACGCCGTGGACGTCAAGTCCTGCCACGGCTATCTCATCAACGAACTGTTCGCCTGCCACACCCGGCCGGGCAAGTACGGCGGCTCGTTCGAGAACCGCACCCGATTCTTCCTGAACGTGGTCGACCGCATCCGCGAAGAACTGGGCGACAAGATCCAGGTCGTCACGCGAATGGGCATCTACGACGCCATCCCCTACCCCTACGGCTGGGGCGTGGACAAGGACGACTACACCAAGCCGGACCTGACCGAGCCGATGAAGCTGATCGGCCTGCTGCACCAGCGAGGCGTCAAGCTCATCGACATCACAATCGCCAACCCCTACTACAACCCGCACGTCGGCCGGCCGTTCAACGAACCCATCGTGGGCGGATACGCCGAGCCGGAGCACCCCCTGGTCGGCGTGGCGAGAATGGTCCACGTCACCGCCCAGGTCCAGAAGAAGTTTCCCGACATGGCGTTCGTCGGCACCGGCTATAGCTGGCTGCGGACGCTCTTCGCCAACGTCGGCGCCGCCAACAAGAGCGAGGGCCGCGTAACGCTGGTCGGCGCGGGCCGCATGGGCTTCGCGTATCCGGACTTCGCGAGGGACATCCTCCGCGAGGGAAGAATGCATCCGGAAAAAGTCTGCGTCGCCTGCAGTGCGTGCACGCAGATCATGCGGGACGGCGGCCGGACCGGCTGCGTCGTGCGGGACAACGAGGTCTACGGCCCGATCTTCCGCGCGGGCCGCATGAGCGACAAGGACAACCTGCTCCGTCTGGCCGGGGCGTGTCGCAAGTGCCAGGAGCCGACGTGTCAGTTGGGCTGCCCCGCCGGCATCGAGATCCCGCGGTTCATCACGCTGTTCCTCGACGGCAAGGAGCGAGAGGCCTATGAGACCATTCGAAGGGCGAACGTCTTCCCGGAGGTCTGCGCCTGGCTGTGCCCGGTCGAGCATCAGTGCCAGGGCAACTGCCTGCAGGGATTCATCGGCGACGGGCCCCTGCCCATCGCGGACATCCAGCGGTACCTCGCCTCGCAAGCGAACAAGAACGGCTGGTCCAGGCTGCGAATCCCCCAGAAGGCGACGGGCAAGAAGGTAGCGATCGTGGGCGCGGGCCCCGCGGGCCTGTCCTGTGCGGCCCGACTCCTTGAAGCCGGCCACGCCGTGACGATCTTCGACAAGAACACCGCCTTCGGCGGGATGGTCGAGTCCGTGATCCCCTCCGACAGGCAGTCCACCGCCCTGGCCAGCGAGGTCGCGGCGGTCTTCGCCGACGTGCCGAAGGATCGGATGATCCTGTCGCTCGGCAAGGAGCTCGACTGCCGTCACAATCTCGACACGATCCTCGCCCAGGGCTTCGACGCGGCATTCATCGGCCTGGGCCTGCCGCGATCCACGAGCGTCACGAAGAAGCGGTTGCTTGGTCTGTGGAATGCGATGGATTTCCTGTCCCAGGCCAAACGCGGCGACGGGCTGCACCTGGCCGGCAAGTCCGTCGCCGTCATCGGCGGCGGCAACACCGCGATGGACGTGGCCGTCACGGCCGCCAAGGCCGGGGCGCGCGACGTGTACGTGATCTACCGCCGGTCCTTCAAGGAAATGCCCGCCTGGGGCGTCGAGCGGGATCGGGCGATCGCGGCGGGCGTCCACTTCCAGATCCTGACTCAGCCGCTCGATTATATCTCGCGAGACGGCAAGCTCACAGGCATCAAGCTTTGTCCCACCCGGCTGGGCGAGCCCGACCGCAGCGGCAGGCGGAGTCCCCAGTCCCTGGAATCCAGCGCCTATAGCCTGGACATGGACGTCGTCGTCGAAGCGATCGGCCAGACGACGCCGGAGGGCATCGAGAAGATCCTGCCGGGCATCGAGTTCGACCACGGTCTGGTTCGCACGAAACCCGGCACATTCGCGACGTCGCGAGCGGGCGTCTTCGCCGGCGGCGATCTGGTCCGCGGCCCCGCGACCGTCGTGGCCGCCGTGGCCGACGGCATGAAAGCCGCCAAGGAAATCGACCGGTTCTTGCAGTAGAAACAAGCGACATGGGCCTACCGGTCCCATCCGTCCCGTAGGTCCCATGTCCCATTGAGAAAGAGAGCTACACCATGGGAGATCGACCCGTCGCCATCGTCACCGGAGCCAGCCGGGGCATCGGCCGCAGCGTCGCGCTGGAACTGGCCAACCTGGGTTACGACCTGGTCGTCAATCGCGCCCAAGACGAACAGCCGGAAGTGTTGGAGGAGGCCGGGGCCTTCGGAGCCCGCTGCGAGTTCGTCGCCGGCAGCGTCGCGGAAGCCTCCACGCGGCAGCGAATCCTGGAGATCGCCAAGAGCCGGTTCGGCCGGTGCGACATGCTCGTCAACAACGCCGGGACCGGCCCGGCCAAACGCCTGGACATCCTCGAAGCGACCGAGGAGAGTTTCGACCGGGTTCTGAGCATCAATCTCAAGGGCCCTTACTTCCTTACGCAACTCGTCGCCAACTGGATGGTCGAGCAACGCAGGGAGCATCCGGAGCGGTCGTATCGCATCGTGAACATCGGATCGATCTCCGCCTACACGAGTTCCCCGTCGCGGGGCGAGTACTGCATCAGCAAGGCGGGCATCGCGATGATGACCAAGCTCTACGCCGACCGCCTGGCCGAGTACGACATCGGCGTCTTCGAGATCAGTCCCGGCATCATCGAGACGGACATGACCCGCGTCGTGAAGGAGAAATACGACCGCCTGATCGCCGAGGGCCTGACCCCGATCAAACGCTGGGGCAAACCCGGCGACGTGGCCAAAGCGGTCGGCGCGATCGCGGAAGGCCGGCTGGACTTCTCCACCGGCAGCGTCATCAACGTCGACGGCGGCTTCCACCTCAGAAGATTGTGACGTGCGAAACGCAGCCGGGGTCCTATCCGCCCCATGCGACCGACAGGTCCCATTTGCCTTTCCACTCGACCCAGGACACGGGAGAACACCCATGGACATCAAAACGACGCTCGCCACCCTGATCCGTGACGGCTTCATTCTCGTCTTCAACCAGGACAAGCTCGACATCGTCAAAACAGCCCAGGCGCTCGTCGAGGCCGGCGTCAACAATATGGAAGTCACATGCCGGATCAAGAAGCCGCTGGAGAAGCTGTCGCGGCTCCGCAAGGAGATGCCCGGCTTCGTGGCCGGCTCCGCCAGCCTGATCGACTGGCCCGGCATGCTGGCGGTCTACAACCGCGCGCACCGGGACGATCCCCTGCCCACGCTCCAGCAGGTGGTCGACGCCGGAGCGTGCTATCTCGTCTCGGCGGTGAACTTCAGCGACGAAGGCTTCGAGCGGTTCGGCGGCAAACTGGCGATGATCCCCGGCTGCGGCAGCGCGACCGAGGTGGTGACCCAGTTCGGCAAAGGCGCCAATCTCTGCAAGGTCTTCCCGGCCAAGGAGCTGGGCGGGCCGGCGTTCGTCGAGGCCATCGACCCGGCCTTGCACAAAATGATCAGCCTGGTCCCCACGGGCGGCACGACCGCGGCCAACATTCCCGACTACGTGAACGCCGGCGTGCTCGTCCTGGGCGGCTCGTTCAGCATGATCGAGAAAGCCACGATGAAGAAGATCGTGGACGAGCAAGACTACAAGCTGCTCGCCAAGGAACTCGCGGCGGCCAAACGCCTGATCGATGAGGCCAGGGCGAAGAGGCACCCCGGCCTCGACTTCGCGAGGGCCTCGCTTGAAGAAATTTGTCAGAAGACGGGGCGGAACTTCAACCTCAGTTGAGATGCACGAGAATCGCATATGCTCGCTCCACTGCTCGTATCCCTCGTGTTGGCGACCGCACAGAATGAACCGAAGCCCGCGCAGACACTCAACACCAAGGACACCGGCTACCGCGGCATCTGGTACATGAACCAGCCGCTTGACAACGAGTACCGGTTCAAGTACAGCGGCGGGCAGGCGACGTACTGCGCCAAGCACCAGCCGTTCGCCGTCTACTGTGAGAAAGCCAACAAGACCTTCTTCTGTTACGGCGGGACGACCGAACCGGGCCCGCAGGCGTTCAACCCGGGCGGCGAGGTCGCCATGTGGACCAGTACCGATCAGAACGCGGCCGGGCGCCTTCGGCCTCGTCGCTCTACTTGTGCACAAGAACGGGCGAGGTGTTCCGCCTGCCGTCGCACATGACAGAGGAATTCGCAGTGCCGGAAAGGCTGAACTGAGGTGATCCGTGGAGACTAGACTGATAGCCGGGCGGACAGTGACATTCCACCGCTACAATACGATCATCATCGGGGCAGGGGCGGCGGGAATGAACTGCGCCGTGCACCTGTGCGAGTTCATGAAACGCAAGGGCGTCGCCGACGCCCAGAATCGAATCGCCATCGTCACGCGAGGCGTGAAGCTGGGCGCCTCGCGAATGAGCGGTTCGGACAAGCAGACCTATTACAAGTTGGGCACCAGTCCGAACGTGCCCGACTGCGCCGAGTCTTTCGCCGCGACGCTGACCGCCGCCGGCTGCTGTCACGGCGATCTGGCCCTGATCGAAGGCGTCACCTCGCTTCGCGAGTTCCACCACCTCGTGCAGGCCGGGGTCGCCTTCCCGACCGACTCGATGGGCGTCTTCATCGGCTATAAGACCGACCACGACCCCGCCGAGCGGGCCACCAGCGCCGGCCCCAAGACCAGTCGCTTCATGAGCGAGTGCCTGCAACGCCAGGCCGACGAATACGGCATCCGCATCTTCGACAATCAGGAGGCGGCCCATCTGCTGACAACCGGTTCCGGCCGGTCCAAACGAATCGTGGGCGTGGTCACCCTCGGCAGGCTGCAAGCCGCGGGTCCGGCCCATGCGATCAGCGTGTTCCTGGCGGCCAACGTTGTCCTCGCGGCCGGCGGGCCGGGCGAGTTGTACAAGACCAGCGTCTATCCCGAGGGACAAGTCGGCCTTCACGGCCTGGCCTTCAAGGCGGGCCTGGTCGCGGAGAACCTGACCGAATCCCAGTTCGGACTGGCCAGCACAAAGTTTCGATGGAACGTCTCCGGGACCTACATGCAGGCGATTCCTCGGATCTTCAGCACGGACGCCGAGGGCAAAGACGAGCGGGATTTCCTGGCCGGTTTCTTCCCCTCGATGAAGAGCATGGCCACGAACATCTTCCTGAAGGGGTATCAGTGGCCCTTCGACCCTCAAAAAATCGAGGGCGGAAAATCCTCGCTCATCGACATTCTGGTCTTCAACGAGAACCGCAAGGGCCGGCGGGTCTTCCTGGACTTCCGCACCAATCCCACAGGCAGCGGCGCCATGGCCTCCTTCAATCTGAACGATCTCGAACCGGAAGCGTTCGAGTACCTCCGCAACGCCGCAGCGACGCAGCGAACCCCCATCGAGCGGCTGGCCCACATGAATCCGCTGGCCATCGAGATCTACAGAGAAAACGGGATCGATCTGCACAGCGAACCGCTGGAGATCGCGGTGTGCGCCCAGCACAACAATGGCGGATTCGCGGTGAACAAGTGGTGGGAGTCGAGCATCCCGCACACCTTCGTCATCGGCGAAATGGCCGGCACGCACGGCGTGAAACGTCCCGGCGGCTCGGCCCTGAACGCCGGACAGGTCGGCGGCCTGCGGGCCGCGGAGTTCATCGTCAACGCCTACGGCTGCGACGTGGCAGGCGAGGGCGAGAACGCTGAGAACATCGACCGGCAGATCGCTCAACTCCTCGGCAAACTCGATTCGTGGCAAAGCTCGTCGGGACGGTCGCCGCAGGAGGTGATTGAAGAAATCCAGGACCGCATGACCGCCTCGGCCGCCCATATCCGCCAGGAAAAGGACGCGAGAGAAAGTCTGAAAAAAGCCATTCTCCTGTGCAAAGAGATCGCAGCCAAAGGCCTCGCCGCAAAGGACCCGAGGGAAATCGCCACGGCGATCCAGGCCGAGCATCTGGCCCTGTGCAGCGCAGGCTATCTCAAGGCGATCGTCGATCTGTTGTCGCAGGGCAGTGGGTCGCGGGGCTCGCATCTGGTCCTGAGTCCCGGCGGCGTGCCGATCCATCCGGACGTCCTCGATCCGAGCACCGGAAAGCCTCTGACGTTCAAGCCGGAGAATCAGGACCTCAGACGCAAGATCCAGAGAATCCAGTACGATGAAGCAGCGCCCGACCTGTTCGACTGTCAGGCCGTAGTTCCCAGGGCAACTCCGGCCGAAAGGAAATCTTTTGAGCCGGCATGGCAGGACTATCGAGAAAATAGGATCTATGAAATGTAGGGTGGGGCTCGCCCCACCCACAGGATCGCTGTGTCTTTGGGAGTACCCATGGCTATTATCGATCTGAAAGCTCCATCCGAGTGCAAGTACGATATCCTGTCGCTGGGGGAAGTCATGATCCGGCTGGACCCCGGCGACGAGCGCATCCACACGACGCGGACCTTCCGAGTCTGGGAAGGCGGCGGCGAGTACAACGTCGCCCGAGGCCTCAAACGGACGTTCGGCAAGCGGGCCGCGGTCGTGACGGCCGTCGTGGACAACCCCGTCGGGCGACTGCTCGAAGACCTCATGTTCCAGGGCGGCGTCAGCCTGGAGTATGTCAAGTGGATGCCCTTCGACGGCATCGGCCGCAAGACCCGCGTCGGCCTGAACTTCACCGAACGCGGCTTCGGACTCCGCGGCGCCGTCGGCTGCTCCGACCGCGCCAACAGCGCCGCCTCGCAACTGAAGAAAGGCGACATCGATTGGGAACGGATCTTCGGACGGGACGGCGTCCGCTGGTTCCACACCGGCGGCATCTTCGCCGCCCTCTCGACGACCACGCCGGATGTGATCATCGAGGCGGTCACCGCAGCCAAGAAGCACGGCACAATCGTTTCCTACGATCTGAACTACCGCAACTCGCTCTGGCGCGACGTCGGCGGACAGGACAAGGCCCGGCAGGTCAATCGGGCCATCGCGCCCTACATCGACGTCATGCTCGGAAACGAGGAGGACTTCACGGCGGCCCTGGGTTTCGAGGTGGCGGGCCTGGACAAGGGCTATTCGCAGCTCGATCCGACGAACTTCCGCAAGATGATCGAGACCGCGGTCAAGGAGTTTCCGAATTTCAAGGTCGTCGCCACGACTTTGCGACACGCCAAGACCGCGACGAAGAACGACTGGGGCGCGGTCATGTACGCCGGCGGGCGGTTCTACGATGCCACGTTGCGGCCGGACCTGGAGATCTACGACCGCGTGGGCGGCGGGGACAGCTTCGCCTCCGGCCTGATCTACGGCCTGATGGAAGGCAAGAGCCCCGAGCAGGCGGTCAATTACGGCGCGGCCCACGGCGCGTTGGCGATGACCACGCCGGGGGACACGACCATGGCCACGCTCAGCGAGGTCGAGAAAGTCATGAAAGGCGCCGGCGCCAGAGTGGATAGATAGTTCTCACCACAGAGGCACAGAGGACACTGAGAGAACGATGGATGCAGGAAGAACTCGACTTGCTCCATTCTTACCGTTACGTTCTCTCTCTTCTCTGTGACCTTTGTGTCTCTGTGGTGATCCTGACATCAAGGAAGTGACGATGATCGCAGAGACGGTGAAATGGGTCGGCGGCGTGGACGGCGTGCTGGAGATGATCGACCAACGCCTGCTGCCGACGGAATACGTTGTTCTGAAAGTCCGCAGCGTCGAGCAGCTCCACGAAGCGATCCGGACTCTCGCGGTTCGCGGCGCCCCAGCCATCGGCGTCTCGGCGGCCTA
>JAAYVJ010000637.1 GCA_012517265.1 Planctomycetota bacterium
CTGCTTTGAACAGTCCCAGCATTCTCTTTCTTCTCCTCTTACTGAGTGACATAGACGTGCATGAGAGCGGATCAAATGCTGAACCCGACACCCGACGTTGTTTGGGCACCTATCGGCAGTTCCGCCGCGTCGGATGAGAGCCAGACGCCGGGAAGTCCCCCGCGATTTGCTTCTGTCGCGGCGATCCTGTCGCCGGCCGACGGGACCCCGTGCCGGCGGAATCCGAAGTCCCAGCCTGGAGGATCGTCGGCGGGAGATTATTGGACAGCGAACCTGGGGTTCTCCTGGGTTGCGCCATCCGATCTCCTGCACGGATGGGCGGTTGCCGCGACGCGGAAGTCGCCAATTCAGGGGACATGGCCGATAACCTCGAAATCGTGCCCTCGCCCCTTCGCGTGTGTGCGCTCCGGTGCAGCGACGATTTTGTCGACGATCGCCTGCCTTTCGTTGTAGCGTCGCCAGATTCTCGCCACCCAGAGACGGTCGGGCGGCGGAACCCGGCCGTTGCTTTTCAGCGATCCTGTGAAGAGCGGAGAAAGGAAGCCACAGAGGTCACAGAGGAATGCGAAAGGAGGAACGGAAGAACACGGGACTTTCCGAGCTTCTGCTCGTGGCGCTGTTTTGCCTTCTGCTCTGTGTTCTCTGGGCCCTCTGTGGCCAAAGCCCTTGTCTTGGCATTTGAGGGACGGGGCATTGATGCATTTGTGCCGGTTTGTCGTTGCGCGGGGCGGAATCTATCCGTCTATAATGGTGATGTGACGAGGCACGAACCGGACAGGAGCCTGGAGTGAGCGACCGGCGGACAGAGCTGCTCGAATTGCTGGATCGATCCGGGGCAAGTCTGTACGCCCTGTTGACCCGGCTCACCCTGCGCCAGGACGTGGCGGAGGAGCTCATGCAGGACCTGTTCATCAAACTGAGCGCCGCAAGAGAGCAGGGCGGCGTCGAGTGCTGGCACGCCTACGCCCGCCGGACCGCCATCAATCTGGCCTTCGACTGGCGACGGCGGGAGAAGAGCCGCCGGTCGTGCCCGCTCGACGAATCGCTCGAATGCGTTTCGCAGGCCGGTTCGCCTCTGGTCAAGCTGATCGAGTCCGAGGAACTGGACCAGGTGCTTGCGGCCATCGGCCGGCTCCATGGCCCTTCGCGCGAGGCTTTCGTCCTGCGGTACATCCAGCAGGAATCCTACGAAGACATCGCCCAACATCTCGGCAAGACGCCGCACCACGTGCGGGCCCTGTGCTCGCGGGCGATGAGCGCGATGCGCGACCTTGTGCTAAAGGATGGAAGAGAGGTGCAGCATGTCGAAGATGAATGAGACGGAGCTTCGACGGTGTCTCGGCCTGCTCGCCGGCATCGAACCCTCGCCTCAGGCCACGGGCCGGGCCCTGGATCGGGTCCGCCGGACGCTGGCCCAGGCGTCCACGCGACCAACTGCTCGCTCCGCGAGTATCTGGAGAACCATCATGGCAAGCAAACTGACCAAACTCGCCATTGCGGCGGCAGCGCTCCTGGCAATTGTGATTCTCTGGCAATCGACCCTGTTCACAGGCAACGCCTATGCTCTGTCCGACGTGCCCCATCTCCTGGGGCAGGCCAAGACGCTCCACGTGCGGATGCGCCATTTCAACAGCGGGCGCGAGTTTCCCGCCGAATACTGGTACGATCCGGCAAACGGGAGGATGTACCGCTCGTGGGAGCGGCCTGCAACAGAGCAAGGCCCCGACGGACTCCAAAGCGTGACAGAAGTCACGCGGACCGTCTGGGACGGGCAGTACGTCATGGAGGTCAACGACAGAACGAAGACAGTCGGCTTCCAGAGGTTGCTGGCCTCTCAGCAGCAGTCCAACCAGATCCTAATCGCGGAATTCGGTCTGAAGATGGCCCTTCAGGACATCGCAAATCTGGACAAGTACACCCGAATCGGCAGCGAGGAGATAGAGGGCCAAACCTACGATGTCTGGCGTAGGGAATACAAGAGGCTCCCCACGCCGCAAGTGAGACACAGATCGGACTACTGGGTGTCGCCGGCCACCGGCAGGGTGGGGCGCGTGAGGAGGTGGATCAAGACGGATGCAGACTGGATTCTCACCAGCGAGATGGATGCCGTCCAGATTGACGTGGAGCCTCCCGCTGGTCTGTTTTCCACAGAGCCTCCGGCCGGCTATACTTTGAAGAATGAGAAGTATGTCGCCGAGTACACCGGCATCGGCTTCACCGCGTATGAAAGCGAAGGCTGTTCTTTACGGGCTCCTGTCAGTCTCGGGCTCGAGGATGGGAGCGTTCTGGTCTGCTGGCGAACGACCGGTGGCCCGGCTGTGGCTGCCCGCAATGCCCCCCACGAAGGCTTGTCTTTCGGCGGCGACCTGGCGCAGACGCCCGTGACGGTGTTCGGCTTGATCTCGGCCACGGACGAGAATCACACAGAACCGGTCCTTCATTACGTCGGCAGACACGTCGCAGTCACGCGGAATGCGGACACAGTGTATGAGTGGGCTCTGTACGTGCCGCCTCGCGCGGTTGTTCCCACGGAACGCACGGTGCATACCATTACGGCGATACAGCCTAAGGTCCAATTGTCCGGGGATCTGCGGACGGAGCATCGACTGTTGATCGGCTTCGCGAGTCTGTGCATCACGCGCGAGGACTTCGAGAAATACGTTCCCGCAGCCGCACGGGAACTATCGGACGACAAGACCGTGCCGGCGGAGTTGACCTATGACGCGCTTCAAGCGATGGCCAAGAAGGTTCGTGCCACGCCTGAATTGTATGAAGCTGTGCAGACGTGGGCCGAAGAACCTCAGAAGCGCATCGGCATGCTTGAGCCCGTGGAAACCACGACGCCCGAAGAAGTCGGCCGGCAGGCGAAGCAACTGGTGGAAGCGTTCTATGCCGCAATCGTCGCCGGACGCGATGCCGACGCCATGAAGATGCTCGCATACGAAGAGCCCCGGGCCTCTCGCGTCGTGAGCGGCATGAAGGAGCTGCCGGGCGTCAAGGATATCCGGGTCGAGGACATCTACGCGACCGAGGAGCACGCTCTGGTGATCACGAACGAATTCCCCGCCTACGAGGGCCGGTCGGCACGCTGGGCGATTGGCGTGCGAAGAGACAAGGGAACCTGGTTGATCAAGGATTTCGACGCCACGACGACAGAGAAGATGCACGAGGAAATCGACGAGTATCTGGATCACTTCCCGCACGCCGAGCATTTCCCCAAGCGATGACAGATAGCCCTTTCCTGTTGCCGGTGAAGTCGTGGGCTGCTACTCTATGCGGCGACATGGACGCCAAGGGCAGGAACATCGTGTTGATCGGGATGCCGGGGGTGGGCAAGAGCACCGTGGGGGTGCTGCTGGCCAAGACCCTGGGTCGCTACTTCCTCGACACCGACGTCTTCATCCAGGCGGCGCTGGGCCGGTCGTTGCAGGAGATCATCGACGCCGAGGGCCTGGCCGCCTTCTGCAAGATCGAGGAAGACTACACGGCCTGCATCGACCTGACCAACGCGGTGATCGCCACCGGCGGCAGCGTGGTCTACAGCGAGAGAGCCATGCGGGCCCTGGCCGAGCACGGCGTCATCGTCCACCTCGACCTGCCGGTCGAGCGAATCGAGCAGCGTCTGGCCAATCTGCCCACCCGAGGCGTGGTCATGGAGAAGGGCCAGACCGTCCGCTCGCTCTACGCCCAGCGCGAGCCCCTCTACCGCAAGTACGCCCAGGTCACCATCGACTGCACGGACAAGACCCACGAGCAGATCGTCGTCGAGATGGTTGCTGTGTTGGGGTGACCCCGGAGTCGGCTGGAGGTTATTCTCCAATTGCTCACTCTGCTGCCGAGAGAGTCTGCCGAGCAAGCTCCACACACCGTTGGCAAATGGAAGAGTCCGGCGGTGACTCAGGAAGAACCGAATCCAATGGATACTTCGAAATGATGTGGATCGAGTCCAACAGATCACAGTCGTCCTCGGATAACCCCATCCCGACTCCCGCATTCGCCAAGTCACGGTTGAGATCCCGAATGCTGTGAGTTCGTTTCGGCGGCATACCTTGACGGACGCGAATCGCTTTAAGAGCCTTCTCGACAGTCTGCTGAGCGTTTTGCAGGCATGGGTTCAGCAGGCCGGCCGCCAAGGCCATCTCGGCGACCTGGAGATTCTCGCGTGCGTACTGAAGCCAGATCGAGGCTTCATCGCTCATAGACGACCTCTCCCTTTTGAATTTCGGCAAGAAACTCCCCGCAGGCGCCGTTTGACCGGATCGGAATCACGTCGATCGGAATCTGGTCGGCAACCGGACGTAAGAGC
Source organism: Planctomycetota bacterium (assembly GCA_012517265.1). Taxonomy (GTDB): domain Bacteria; phylum Planctomycetota; class Phycisphaerae; order Sedimentisphaerales; family Anaerobacaceae; genus PLanc-01. The sequence continues at coordinate 4,307 of JAAYVJ010000637.1, forward strand.
CGGCGGTATTTCTGCGCGAGCGGAAGATAAGTCTCGTCGCTGTCCTGAAAGATCGCCACGTCCAAGTCGTTCGGGGCTGTGCTCGTGAGAAAGGACCCGAAGACGACCACTTTGCAGACCTCCTTCTCCCGGCGCAGACAGGCCGCTATGTCTTTCTTGATCTTCTCCTTTTGCTGTGGTGTGGCAACCATGTCGAGTTCTCCTTGTCGGGTCCATTATACACCGCCTGGCGGGGAGTTCCACCGTCTGTTGACTGTTTCGGAGCCGCAGATTTCCGGCTTCTTTCTGCGCTCACTTTGCGGGTTTCGACCCGACAAGTAGGATAGAAAGGCAACGGCTGTGTTGGTTCAGCGGGAATTGGACAAGTCCCCTGGTCGAACCCCGACGAATTGCTGGCCGAAGCCCGCAGGCTGCGCGCCAAGACGGCCGCTCATCCGATGACGGATCGCGAGCTTGCCAAGGCAAAGACGGCAGGTCGCCTCTCATCCGGTTCTGGCTTTGGCGGCAGCGAGCGCCTGTTCGGCCTACGACTGTGAATTCGTGGCTTTGGCCAAGGACCTGAACCTCCCTCTGGTCACGGCCGACAAACAAATCCTGACTCAATTCCCCGACGTCGCCGTGTCGCTGGCGACGTTCGTCAGGGGATAGTCCATCAGCCATTTCATTGAACACGCCTCCCGACAAGAAAGCCCACGTTCATTAGAGCAAAGCCGCCGGCCCGGCTGTTATATTGGTGAGCATCGATCGATCTCGACGAAAGGGCCTTTTCGGTGATGGTGGAAGACAGGGTTCTGATCTGGCGGCTCAACCGCGGCGATGCGGCGGCGCTGTCTGCCGTGTACGAAAAGTACCGCGAGGACTTGCTGCGGCTGGCCAGCTCGATGCTGAGCGACCGTGCGGCGGCCGAGGACATCGTGCAGGACGTGTTCGTCCGATTCGCCGGCCTGGCCCCGACGTTTCGCCTGACGGGAAGTCTCAAGGGATTCCTGGCGACCTGCGTCGCCAACGCCGCCCGCAATCAGATGGCCGCGGGACGCCGCCGGGAGGCGGCGGGACTCGACGAAGCCATGGGCTTGGCGTCCAGCGCGGTCTCGCCCGACGGCTGGGCGATCTACAGCGAGCGGTTCGCGCAGGTCCGCCGGGCCATGGCCGAGTTGCCTGTCGAGCAGCGGGAAGTCGTGACGCTGCACCTGTACGGCGATCTGCCGTTCCGCCAGATCGCCCAATGGCAGAAGACATCGATCAAGACCGTCCAGAGCCGCTATCGGTACGGGCTGGACAAGCTGCGTTCACTCTTGAACAGCGAGGTGGAAGAATGAAACCTCTCAACGACATCGTGCGGTTCATCAAGGGCGCGTCGATCGGCACGAACGACGCGGTCGATGGCGACGTGCTCCGAAGGATGCGTGCGGCCTACGACGACTCCTCGCAGGGGCGGGTGATGGGGCACGTCGGCGGCAGGGCGGCCCGGCTGGCCGTTGCGGCGGGGGTGTTGATCGCCGTCGGCGCGATGATGAGCTACGTGGCGCAGTTGGCCGGCGGCAACGTCGCCTGGGCCGAGGTCAGCCGGCAGTTCAAGACCGTGCCGTTCTTCAGCGTGACGATCTATCGCAAGGACAATGCGACCGCCGAGCCGACGCAGATGGAATTGTGGATGAGCCAGGACGGCCACATCCGCCTGCGGACGGGCAAGTCCGTGATCTTCGCCCATGAGGGACAGGTCAAGGCGTACGATGTCGCGTCGCGCGAGGATGTCGAGCCGGACCAGGGGGCCCGGTTCTTCATCGACAAGATCTGGCAGGCGAAGGAATTCTCCCTGGAGGCGATCATCGAAGTCATGTTCGGCGGCCGGGCGACGGAGGTCACGCCGCTGATCAATCCGGACGCCGTCATCTCGCAGGACGTGGTGGTCTTCGACGTGACGCTGCCGGACACGCCGGAATGGGTGCGGATCTGGGCCTTGCGAGAGAGCCGGCTGCCCGTGCGGATCACGGTCTGGGACCCTCGCGACGGCGGCAGCACCGATGCGGTGTTCATGTATTCCCGCGAGCCGTCGGCGGAGTTCTTCGATCCCAACGCCTTCGAGACCCTGCTCCAGGATCGCTCGATCGGCAGCCGGGTCAA
>JAAYVJ010000638.1 GCA_012517265.1 Planctomycetota bacterium
ACCATGCTGATGCCCACGATCTCGTTCATCGCGTTGTCGCGGACCGCGTGGAACTGGCCGTTCGTATTGTTCTCCGCGTGGCAGCGGCCGTTGGCTCGATAGAAGCCTTTGCCGACCGTGATGTCCATGCCGGCGGCCTGACACTTTTCTTCCGACTTGCCCACCGAGGCCACCTCGGGGAACGTGAAGACCACGCGAGGGATCATCGAATAGTCGAGCATCTCTTCGTCGCCGCCGGTGGCGTTGGCCGCGGCGATCTCGGCCTCCGCGGTTGCCCCGTGCGCCAGATAGGTTGTGCCGACGATGTCGCCGAGCGCGTAGACGCCGGGGACGCTCGTCTCGAGCTTCTTGTTGACCTTGATCGCCGGGCCGTTCATCTCCAAGCCGAGGGCTCCGACGACGTCTTTGTCCACGCGAGCCCGCCGACCCACGGCCACGAGCACCTTCTCGGCCTCGATCGTCTGGCCGCCGTCCAGGCTCACCCTGGCGGGGGAGACGCTCTTGTCGACGCCCATCACTTTGCGGCTTGTCATGGCCTCGATGCCCAGGCTCTTGAACTCCCGCTCGACCAGCCGGCTCACCCAGGTGTCCTCCATGGGCAGCAGCCTGTCCAACGCCTCGACGATCGTGACCTTCGTGCCGAACGCGGCGTAGGCGCAGGCCATCTCGCAGCCGATGACGCCACCGCCCACGATGACCATGGACTTGGGGATCTGGGGCAACGACAAGGCCTCTTTGCTGCTGATGACCACCTGCCCATCGAAGGGAATCGTCGGGATCTGGATCGTGTCGGAGCCCATGGCCAGGATGATCTTGCCGGCTTCGAGGTCGCGGGTCTGCCCGTTCGACTGGACGCTGACCCGGCCGGGAGCCGTGACGACGCCGCGACCCTCGATATAGGTGACGCCGTGGTTTTTCAGCGTGCCGATCATGCCCTTGCGGGTGCCGGTGATGATGGCCTCGCGGCGCTGCTGGATCTTGGGCCAGTTCGGCGTGGCGGAGGGGATGTCGATGCCCATTTCGCCCGCGTGGCGGGCTCGCTGCAAGAGGTGGGCCGAGGCCAGCAGGGTCTTGGACGGGATGCAGCCCCAGTTCAGGCACGTGCCGCCGGGGAATTCCTTCTCGATCAACGCCGTAGAGGCCCCACGCTGCGCACAGCGGCGAGCCGCCCGAAATCCCCCAGGTCCTGCGCCGATCACGACGACATCGAATCTCTCTGCCATAGGTCTGTCCTGTTCTTGTCTCCTGGGCCTTTCGGCCTGACGATCAATCATGGTTTGCGCCAAGCGGTTGCCCTAGTATAACAGTCCCGCCCCGGAGAGCAACCGGCAATTGAGGAATCCCGCCGGTGCGGAACCGGAGGCGACGTCGTCTCGGGAATTCGCGATGGCGTGTTCTTTGCCCCCTGGTACAATGCACGTGGTTAGGGGATTTCGTCCAAGGGGATTTGGCAATGAGACTGAGTTGTTTCGCATTGGGGGTCCTGATCGTCGGTTCTTCGCTTGCGCGGGCCGACGAGCCGGCTCTATCCGAACCGGCACTGGAGCGGGCCCTGGAGAGCGGCTGTTCGTTCTTCGTTGCACGGATCGAGGCAGTCGGCGCCGAGGAGGACAAGTGCCGCTTCCTTGTCAAGGTCGTACGCGTCTTCGTTGCCGGCGACCTGGCGAAGCAAGAGACGAACGGGCCTCTGGAGATTCTGGCCCCTGCAGCGTACGGCAATGCGTTGGAAGCCGGGACCTGCTACGCAATGTTCGTCCGCCAGGATGCTCCTTATGGGTTCTCATGGTTGTTTCGGGACGACGCCTTTAAAATCGATCCGGCCGACAGGGAGACCGTCAAGCGGCTCCACGATCTGGCCGACCGCGTCTACACGCGGACCTCGATGCTCCGCTTCCGCCGGGGGAAAGCCTTAGCCGGCGGCGAGTTGCCGGACCTGCGGGAAGATCTTGCCTCGCTCTGCAAGCAGTTCAAGGACCACCCTGCCCGGCGTGGTGAGCTTGGCAGGCGAATCGTCGAGTCGGACCTTGGTTCTCGGGTTGACGACTCCAAGCCCTTATCGGCGACGCGTGTGTATCTGCCGCCCAAAACCCCGTGGAACCGGGGGCAGATGGTCGCCCTGTTGGGCTATCCGAGTTGGACCTGTGGCTGGACCTGCCTATGGTGCTGCGACGAGCGAGTGGATTCCGACAGGGGCGGAGGCGAGATGGAGGTCCTGTCAGCGACCTTCGATCCGAACGAACGGGCGGTTTGCGTCGTGTATGAAATGCAGGAGCGATCCAAGTGGGTCGGATCCATCGGTTTCCCCCGTGACGCCGAGGGGGGCGATGCGGCGCGTGTCGCTCGCAGCTTCCAGGAAGCGTTGAGACGATCTGATTGGGGGAAGGCTCTGTCGCTCTGTTCGCAGCGGGTCAAGGCTGAGACCCCTGGAGCGGATTCCGCAGAGGCGTTCTTCCGACGGTTCGTGCCGGTCGAGCAGATCGCCTCTTTCGGCGGGCGCAGGCCAGGGGAATTCAGCAGCGGCAGTGGGCATGCGACCCGCGTGTCCTGCCGAGTTGAGATTCCGGTTCCGGGGCAGCAGTGGTCCGTCGGCTGGCCTTGGACCCTGGTCAGGGTGGGGCAGGTGTGGGCAGTCGACTTTGAGCCGATCGCCCTCGATACCTTCATTCGGAAGGAGTTGCTCAAGAGGGAGTTCATGGACCGGCCGGTGCGAATGAAGCCGGAGAAGTTCTCCCGGGCCGTCGAGTTCCGGCTCAGCCCCATCGATTACGAATTCGTGATCGGAGCGCCCATGCGCTTCAGAGTCGAGATGAAGAACGTTGGCGATGACCCAATTCCGTACCGCTGGTCGAGCGCGGTAATGACGGGGGATCCCATGCTCGTGACGGACCCGGAGGGAGAAACCGTGCCCTATGTCGATGCACCCTATCAGATCTCGGTCGTATGGGACGCGATTCTACCGGGCGAGACCGTTGTCTTTGCCGACAGCTACGACGTCACGACACAATATCGCATCGTCCGGCCCGGCCGGTATCGGTTCCAGTTCCGCGGCTGGCCTCGCGACAGCGAATTGTCGAACGTCTGTGAGGTGGAGGTGAAGCCGGGGATCCTGTCGGATGCGGAACGCATCAGCGAGAGGCTCCTGGGCGTGATGCCCGCCGGATGGCAGTTCGAGCGGATGCTCTCGCTGCCGCATGGGGAAGAGGATGCGCCAGGAGCCGGCGGCCGGTTCTTCAATCTCATCGGCCGCCGCGATGGCAAGGGGGGCGATGCGGGCGTGTTTCTCGTGCTCCTCAAGGAGACAGAGCCTGCCGACGCCGACCCCTGGCTGAAAGAACACTATGACCTGTGGGGTCTGTGCCCTTGTGGACTTGTATACGCGAGAGTGAATGAGGCAGCCCAGCTCTGGCCAAGCCACAGGGCGCAACTCGAACGGGCGCTGGAGATCAAGCCTCCGCCAGGTCAGTGAGAAGGCCTGCCGTTCCTGCTATTCCCCCGGCATCAACTGAAACTCCCAGATCGTCGGGCCGTCGGTGGCTTCGAGGATGTTCAGACGGACGACCTGTGCCGTGACCGGTTCGAAGGTCTTCGCATAGTCCTCGCCGATGCGGTCGCCCGAGAAGAATGTCTTCCAGGCACGGCCGTCCTTGTACTGGAGTTCGAACTTCCGGACGCGGTCGAAAGCCTCGCTGATCGCCACTTTGTTTAATGTGGCGGATTTGCCAAGGTCGACCTCCAGCCATGCCTGCTTGACGCCGGAATCGGTCGCCCAGCGGGTGCTCGGATCGTCGTCGAGGGCCTTGGCGGCCTGATATGCAGGGCTGTTCTGGAACACGTTCGATGCCGCCGCTTTCTTGCCGGCGGCCAGCGAGGCCGAGGGCATCGCGACGGGCTCGATATCGGCGGCAGGGCCGTCGAGGGTCAGCTTGACGATCGTGTCGATCTCCTGACGGCTCTCGGCCGGCACGGCGATCACGATGGCGTCGGGGGTCTGACGCACGCTCACAGTTCCGCCCGTCAGCAACGAAGAGTCAATCACCTTCTTCGGCAGGGCCGGCAGGGTGATCGTGTCGCCGGACCATTCGAGGATGTGCACGTAGACGGTGTTGCCGCTGTACGTGCTGGCCAGGCGGGCGGTGGTCTTGAAGGGGCCGCCGCGGGTGCCGTAGATGGTCTGGCCGTACTGCTTAAGCCACTGGCCCATCTCGCGGAGTCGCTCCACCTGTCTGGGCTCGATTCGCCCATCCGGCATGGGGCCGACGTTGAACAGCAGATTGCCGTCGCCGCCGACGACGCGGACCAGCGTCTGGACGCACTCCTTGAGCGACTTCATCTGGTCGTTCGGCTTCCAGGCCCATTGCTGGCAGATGGTCATGCAAGTCTCCCAGGGGCGGTCCTTCTGGAAACTGCCGATCCGCTGCTCGGGCGTGTCGTGGTCGGCGGGCAGGCCCGCCCGGTCGTTGAGAATGATGTGCGGCTGCAACTGGCGGAGCATGGGGAAGAGCTTGGGCGAATCCCAGTCCTTCGCGGTGCCGCCGAGGCCGTCGAACCAGATGATGTCGATCTTCCCGTAGTTGGTGCAGATCTCGCGGAGCTGCCCGTGCATGTAGTCGATGTACTTCTGGTGGGTCGCGGTGCGATAGTCCGGGTGATGCCAGTCGACGGGCGAGTAGTAGTAGCCCAGCCGCAGGCCGGCTTTATGGCAGGCGTCGGCCAGCTCCTTGACCACGTCCCGCTTGAACGGGGAGTTGGTGATCTTGTAGTCGGTGAGTTTGCTGTCGAACATGGAAAAGCCGTCGTGGTGCTTCGAGGTGAAGACCATGTACCGCATCCCGGCGTCCTTGGCGATCTGGAGCCAC
>JAAYVJ010000102.1 GCA_012517265.1 Planctomycetota bacterium
AATCCGCTCTGTTTCTTGCCGCCGGACTTGGCGGCCGCCCTGACCGCTTCGTCGACGACCGAATAGACCGGCGTCGCAGGATGGTATGCGATCTCGTAGACCGCGATTCGCAGGATGGTCAGGAGCCTGGCGTCGATGCGGGCGGTGGGCCGGCCCGAGAACTTTGCGATCACCGCGTCGATCGCGCCGCGGTTGCGGATCGTGCCGTGGACGAGGTCGGTCGCCCGCTGTCGTTCGTGGGTCTGATCGAGCAGGCGGTCGAGCGTCTGCCCTGCGTATTCGTGGGCGGGGTCGAACCCGTGCAGAACCTGGGCGGCGATGGCCCTTGCGGATTGGAGATCATGAGCGGCCAAACTGCTTTGGACTCCCTATTTCACCGCAGAGACACAGAGAGCACGGAGAAGAGCCGAGAAAAAGGAGCTCTTCCCTTGCGAACCACGTTCTTCTTTGTGTCCTCTGCGTCTCTGTGGTGCATGCTCTCACTCTTCGATCTTCGTGAGCCGGTCGCCGGCGCGAAGCCGCCAGCCGTTGATGAAGGCCTTGAACTCCATCAAGCCTTTTCCGGCGGGCTTGATCTTACGGATGCCGAGCTTGCCTTCGCCGCACAAGACGTTGAGGTCCTCGTCGAACGTGCCGGGCGCTGCCTGCGGCGGGGCGTCGCCCCAGATCACCTCGGCCAAGGCCAGGATGACTCTGGTCGTCTTGCCCGTCTCGGAGGAGACGAAATTCGCCGCCGCGCCGGGCCAGGGCCACAGGCCGCGGATCTTGTCGGCCAGAATGTACGCGGGCTCCGTGAAGTCGAGGAATCCGTCGGATTTCTTGAGCTTGGGGGCCTTGGTCGCCTCGAACTCGTTCTGCGGGGTGAAGACCACCGTGTCGGACTCGATCCTATCGAGCGTCTCGATCAACAGAGGGGCCGCCAGTTGCGCCAGGCGGTCGTGCAGTTCGCCGGCGGTTTCGAAGACGTCGATAGGCGTCCTGGCCTGGGCCAGGATGTCCCCGGCGTCCATGCGGTCGGCCAGGGTGATGATGCTGACGCCGGTCTCGGTCTCGCCGCGGAGGATGGCCCAGTTGATCGGGCCCGCCCCTCGGTACTTGGGCAGCAGCGAGGAGTGCACGTTGATCGCCAGCTTCGTCGGCATATTGACCAGCTCGCGGCCGATCTTCTGGCCGCAGGCGATGACGAGAAGCACGTCGGGATGGGTCTCTGCGATCCGTCGGACGATCTGGGGATCGTTGACGTTCTCGCTCTCGATGAAGGGAACCGCGTTGTTCTCCGCCCAGTGCGCCACCGGCATGGGACACACCTTGCGTCCTCGTCCAGCGGGGCTGGCCGGACCCGTCACCACCAGCGCGAGACTATGCCGCGACGACCGAATGGCGTCCAGGCAAGGCAATCCAAATTCTCCACTGCCGAGGTAGACGATGTTCATCAACGATCACACTTCACTTCATTCTGCTCCCGCGTCGAGCAGCTTCTTGAGCTGCCGGCGGTGCGCGATTCGGGCGGTCGCGCTCATGCGATTGATGATCACCGTGCCCTCGATGTGGTCGTACTCGTGCTGGAGGCAGCGGGCGTACATGCCCTCCGCCTCGTCGGTGAACTGCTTGCCGTCGAGGTCGGTCGCGGTGACGGTGACTTTCTTGTGCCTGCGGATCTTCGCCCAGACGCCCGGCACGGAGAGGCACCCTTCCTCCGCCTCGTCGAGCTCACCGTGCGGGGTAAGGGTCGGGTTGATGTAGGCCCGGACATTGTCACGGGTTCCGCTGAGCGAGACGATGAACAGTCGCAGCCCGACCCCCGCCTGCGGCGCGGCAAAGCCGATCCCCTTGTGCTCGATCATCAGGTCCGTCATCTTCTCGACCAGCCTGCGGATCGAGTCGTCGATCTTCTCCACCGGTGCGGCCTTCCCGCGCAGGACGGGAGCCGGATACCGCGTCATCTCGCATTTGTCGATGTCAATCATCTCACACGCCCCACTCTACACTGCAGGATTGCACTGGATCATTTCCCATTGGGCTCGTCGAATTCGTTGCCGGCGAAGGTGTTGCCGAGGTAGCTCTTGCGGACGAGCTCGTCTTTGACGATCTCGGCCGGGGGCCCGGCGGCGATCACCTTGCCGTGGTCGATGATGTACGCCTTGTCCGCGACCTCCAGCGTCCGCTCGACGTTGTGGTCGGTGATCAGGATGCTCACGCCGGAGGCGACCAGACGGCGGATCTCCTGCTGGAGGTCCTCGACCGCGATCGGGTCCACGCCGCTGAAGGGCTCGTCCAGGAGGATCAGCGACGGGTCGGTCACCATCGCGCGGGCGATCTCGAGCTTTCGCCGCTCGCCGCCGGAGAGGAACCGGCCGTGGCTCTTGGCCACTTCCTTGAGGCCGAACCGCTCGATCAGCGCGTCGGCCTTCATCTTGCGCTCCTTGCGGGTCAGCGACATCGTCTCCAGGATCGCCAGGAGGTTGTCGCGGACGCTCATCCTCTGGAAGATGCTCGGCTCCTGCGACAGGTACCCGATGCCGAGGCGGGCCCGTTTGAACATGGGCAACTTGGTGATTTCGCGGTCCTCGAAGACCACCTTGCCCTGGTCGGGCGTGACCATGCCCATAATCATGCGAAAGGTGGTCGTCTTGCCGGCGCCGTTTCGGCCCAGCAGGCCGACAATGCTGCGCTGTTCGATCGTCACCGAGACCTCGTTGACGACGACCCGGCCGGAATAGCGCTTGACCAAGTTCTGTGTTTCAAGAAGGGTAATGCCCACCAAGGCCCACCTCGTCCAAGCAATAATCGTGCAAAGCCGCATTATATACCAGGTCCGCCGGGCCGGGCAACCCGCATTTGCCCCCGGCCGGCCGGGGATGCGGTCAGGCGTCGGGTTCCCCAGTCCAAGATTGCTCTGGCAATCCGGGCGGTTTTATGCTATGAACTATTGTTTTATCGCGTCTGTGCGGATTGGTACCTGTTTTGCGTGCACGAGCCTATGTTTGCGATTCTCAGCGATATACATTCGAATATCGAAGCCCTCAGCACGGTCTTAGCCGACATCGAGAAGCGGGGCATCAAGAAGATCTACTGCCTGGGCGATGTGGTCGGCTACGGTCCCAACCCCATCGAATGCCTGGACCTGATCATCGAGCGGGCGGAATGGTGCGTCCTGGGCAACCACGACTACGCCGTCTTCTACGAGCCGACCAACTTCAACTACGGCGCCGAGCAGGCGAGCTTCTGGACCCGCGAGGTGCTCGAAATGGAGGAGCCCGGCCCCAAAAGCGACCGCCGCTGGCGGTTCCTGGGCGAACTGCCCATGCGACACTGCGTCAAGACCCAGCTCGGCCCGACCCCGGTGACGATGGAGTTCGTGCACGCCTCGCCGCGACGGCCGATCAACGAGTACATCTTCCCGGACGACGTCTACACCAACCCGGCGAAGGTCCGCACCCTGTTCGAGAGAATCGAGCATGTGTGTTTTATCGGACATACCCACATGCCGGGCGTGTTCCTCGACGAGCCGGACTTCTACCTGCCCGACGAGTTGGGCGGGGTCTACCCCATCATCGAGGACGAGAAGGCGATCATCAACATCGGCTCGGTCGGCCA
>JAAYVJ010000639.1 GCA_012517265.1 Planctomycetota bacterium
ACGGCAAGATCCTCCTGGTTCGCGAGAAACTGGACGGCGACCGGTGGACCCTGCCCGGCGGCTGGGCCGACCCCTGCCAGACCCCGTCCGAGGCGGTCGTCCGCGAGATCCGGGAGGAATCCGGCTTCGAGGCCCGGGTCGTCAAACTCGCCGCCGTCTGGGACCGCAGCAAGCACCCGCACAGGCCCTTCATGCCCTTCCACATCTACAAGCTCTTCTTCCTGTGCGAGATCACCGGCGGCGCCGCGACCGAAAGCCACGAGACCACCGGCGTCGGCTTCTTCGCCGAGAGCGAGGTCCCCCAGGACCTGTCCATCTCGCGGACGCTGCCGTTCCAACTGACCCGCATGTTCGAGCACCGCCGAAACCCCGCCCTGCCGACGGACTTCGATTGAGACCGGGTGTACGACCGTTTCTGCGGTTCCATCGAGGCCGAGACGCTCCGTGAATTCCAGAGGTGCGTTTTCCCTTTGCGGATACCGGCGGGGAAAGGGCAGAGAAGAATCGCGGACAGGGTCGCCCTCTGCGAGACTGGGCCTCTCGGAGATCTCGTAAAGGGTGCCCCGGCGAGCCACGCGGTCCTGCCCGCATGCGTCCGCGGGGGGAGTCTCTCGTCATCGACAGACGGTCCTCGTTCGGGGACGGGCCTGCCCCGTTGTCCCCGCTGGTATCCCGAAAGCGATAAACGCACGCCGCGAACGCGACCGACCCAGGGCGTTCGTGCAACTGTACTTGTGCACCCCTTGAGATTACCGTTCACCTATTGACAAAACCAGGTCGCGACGGTCTTCTGTACCGCTTCGACCTGCCGTAAGGCAGGGTAAGTACTCCACGATATGATCCAGGCTATCATTACCTCAATCCTATGGGCGATGTCCGCGGTCAGCGCCGGACGCAGCACCCGTCTGCTTGGCGCGGGCACGGCCAACCTGAGCCGGCTGACCATCGCGGCGGTCCTGCTGGCCTTCTGGTCCCACATCTGGGGCCAGGGCCTCACCGGCGTAGGCCTGCCCTGGCTGATTCTCAGCGGCCTGATCGGTTTCGGACTGGGCGACATGGCCCTGTACGGGGCCTACTATCGCATCGGCCCGCGACTGGCTGTGCTGCTGTGTCTGTGCCTGGCAGCCCCCCTCGGGGCCATCGTGGAATGGGTCTGGATGGGTACCCACCTGACCGCCTACCAGATCTTCTGGAGCACCACGATCCTGGTGGGCGTGTTCGCGGCCCTGGCCCCGGATGCCCGGATGCCGGTGACGCGCCGCGTCTGGCGGATGGGAATCCTCATGGGCGTCTTCGCAGCCTTCGGCCAAGGCTTCGGCGCGGTCTTCACGCGCAAGGCCTTCGACCTGGCGGAGCGCGCAGGCCAGAGCCTCGACGGCGGCACCGCGGCCTATCAGCGAATCATCGGAGGTCTGTCGCTGACGGCGGTCGTCCTGTTCCTCCACCGCCTCCGCAAGCCGTCCGTCCCCAAGGAACCAACCGCTCCCCAAGACCATCCCTGGCGGCGAGCCTGG
>JAAYVJ010000640.1 GCA_012517265.1 Planctomycetota bacterium
GCCTTGGGCCAATGGCATGAACCCTGAAGCAGCCGACCGGTGAAGCGCCCCGCGACGCGGGCCTGTGTTCGCTGGGCGTTTTCCTGCGTGTGTCCTGGGCAAGGCCAGCCGGCTCCGCCGCCGTCCCTCCCCATTACCATGCTGCTGGCTCAAAGCGAAAAATGCCAGGGGGCCGGGGACAGCGTCCCCGGTCGTGGGGCGTTGCGTAACCACAGAAGTACGCAAAAACTGGATGAACCAGAAAAACTCGCCCGATCTACGAATTGTTTCGTTGACGAGTTACGAATTCATTCGTAGATTGCCGATACAGTGGAAAACGCGGCATCCGAATCAAGGAGACGACAATGGCGAGAAAGAAGAGTCCCGGGCCGACGGATCGGGAACTGGCGATCCTGGGCGTGCTTTGGACGAAGGGCCCCAGCACGGTGCGAGAGGTCCACGAGGCCCTCGACCAGGACGCCCAGACCGGCTACACCACCACGCTCAAGCTGATGCAGATCATGGTCGAAAAGGGCCTGCTCGTGCGAGAAGACGGCGGGTCGCCTGCATTCCCCGAGTCACGAGCTACGGGTCACGGGTCACGGCAGGACGCCTCGGCCGCCAACCGCCGCGGCCACGTCTACCGGCCCGCTGTGTCCGAAGAACGCACGCAAACAGATCTCATCCAGGACCTGCTCGACCGGGTCTTCGCCGGCTCGGCGGCCAAGCTCGTCATGCGGGCCCTCTCGGCCAGGAAGGTCTCGCCGAAGGAACTCAAGCGTATCCGAGAGATGTTGGACCGAATCGAGGGAGAGTGAACATGCCACTGCTGGAGAATCTGTTTTCGCCAGGGACGACCGAGCGATTGGGATGGATCCTGGTGCACTTTCTGTGGCAGGCGGCGGCCGTCGCCCTGCTGCTGGCCGTGCTGCTGAGGCTGTTGCGACGCGCCGGCGCAGACGTTCGCTATGCGACGGCGTGCGGGGCCCTGGCCCTGATGCTGATTCTGCCGCTGGTCACGATGCGGTTTGTGGAGGTCACGGGGCCCGTAGCGGAGGCGGGCCCTCTGCCCGACATTCTGCATGCCGAAGCGGTCGAGCCGACGCCTGCGATCCTGCACACAGTCCCGGAATTGCCGCCGCTGGAGATGACGCCGCCAATGGAGACAGCGTCTCTCGCGGCACCGGTTCCTCTTCGGGAGAGAATCGTCACAGCGGTCGAACCCGCCCTGCCGTACATCGTGTTCGGCTGGCTCGTCGGGGTCTTCGGCCTGTCGGCCTGGCATCTGGGCGGCTGAACCGCAAGAACACCAGCGCGAGATCGGTCGGGAAGGATGCGTATTTCAACGCCAAGGTCATCGCATCGGACGCGCAGAGGGGCTTGAAGCTCGGAGACCTGGAATTCGTGATCTACGATCCCAACGGCAAAGAGGTCGAGACCTTCCGTTCGCAATCCATGACGATCATGCCCAAGGCCCAGCGATACAGGCTGATCGCCCGACGGGTCAAGGATGGGCAAGTCACGCACGGACCGTTCCTCCTGGACATGACCCAGCCGGACTTCTACGAGTTGACGGTGGACCTCGCCACAAGCAACCAGACAGATTCGAAGAGCCAAGAGCCCAATGCCCCGGCGACCCAACTGGGGGTTACTACGCCGCAAGCCGGACAATCACGTCGACGATGACGCAGCACAGACTGCCTCCTTGGCGCGAATGGTAACACGGCATCCAGGTTGCGTTTCCTTATGGCGCCATGCCGGGCGACGGGGAGGCGACGGTCCAGTTGGCCGGGTCGCTGCCGCTGTGGGCGGCGTCCGTCTGGATTCGCTGGAGGGCTTTGCCCGTGCCGTCGGAGCCCGCCGGCCACGGCGAGGCGTCGCTGTAGATCACCTCGTCCACGAGGAGCCACGCCGACTCGGCGGGGTCGCCGCCGGTCTGCGATCGCTCCAGGCCCAGCCGCTCGCCGCGGTTGGACAGGTTGCCCTGCCAGGGCCCGAGGATCTGCACGCCGGGCGTCAGAC
>JAAYVJ010000103.1 GCA_012517265.1 Planctomycetota bacterium
GCTTGGGACTGGTGAGGATGTCCTGGAGCCGCTTGACGTCGGCGCCGAGCCGGAGCATCTGCTTATTCGTACCCTGCAGCTCGCCGATCTGCGCGTTGAGCTGCTGGAGGATCTGCTGGTTCGAGTGGAGGCTCTGGGTCAACGTGCTCTGCCCCGCCTGGAGCGAGCCGCTGAGCGTCTGCGAAGTCTTATCCTGTGCGGCCTTGAGGGCATCGAGCTGCTGCTGAAGCAGCACAATCCCCGCGACCTGCCCGGCGGCCTCCCGCCGAGCCGCCATGCTCGAAGCGACCAGCCAGCCCACCAGCGCCAGCACAACCAGCGTCAAGAACACAACGACGGCAACCAACCCTTGGAGCATCAGGAAATCCCCACAGAAACGCGAATGCCCGGATTATAAAACATCGAAGGCCCTTCGTCAAAGGCCGGGAGGCGCGAGGGGCGGAACATCGGCTGCATGACCGTTTCTGCGACTGGATCGACCGGATGTGATGCGGGAGCAAAAAGAAGGAACGGACAACTCCGGAATCCGCCGGTTCCCGGCGGGCATTTTTCGCTTTCCGCCAGCAGCACGATAAGCGTGCTTTGCGCGGGGCTGGTGCCCTATGGCCGATGGCCCGGACCACGAGTCACGAGGCAGGAGTCAACCCTCCATGCATGCTATTGGCCCAAAGCGGCAAATGCCGGGGGGCGGGGGGCAGAGCCCCCACGGCAAAGGCAAGTGCGTAAGAACCACATAAGCCAGACGTCTTTCATCCTCGCACAAGCCGGTACGTCCCGCCGTATAGCCCGGGCCCTGTCTCTCCGGACTCATCCAGAGTGTTGGGGTGCCGATCAGAATTGGCTATAATCACAGAAACCCAAGGACCGGAGGCACAAATGGAGAGTTGAGGAATTGTTCGGAGAGCTGCCATGAAAGACCCGATTGTCGAAGAAGTCCGCCGGGCGCGTGATGCCCACGCCAAGCAGTTCAACTACGACCTGGACGCCATCTGCGAAGACCTCCGAAAACGCGAACAGACCTCCGGCCGGCCAACCATCTCCCTGCCCCCCAAACAGGTAAGCCGTCCCCGGCAACGGTCATGGCCGCCGCACTTGGTGTCGAGGCGCCCATGCCGAGGAATCACCGACAAACCCGGCAAAGGACTTGCCGGCACGGCTTCTGCAAGACTATATTGGATTGTGCAGGACATAAGGGCCGGAATGTATCCGCCGTTTTGAAGGAGAGGGATCGACAGCATGGGAATACGCGAAATCATCGGCGATAAGCGTGACGCGATTCTGACACTGGCGGCCAAGCACGGCGCCAGGAACGTCCGCGTCTTCGGATCCGTTGCCGACGGCAGCGCCGACGAAGCCAGCGACGTGGACTTCCTCGTGGAGATGGAGCCCGGCCGCAGCCTGCTCGACCTCGGCGGCCTGCTCATGGACCTCCAGAACCTCCTCGGCCGCAAGGTCGACGTCGTCACCGACGCCGGCCTGCGAAACCGCATCCGTCAGCGCGTCCAGGAACAGGCTGTGCCTCTATGAGAAGCGATCGCGAACGACTCCTCGACATGCTCGAGGCCTCGGCATGCGCAACATTCTCATCCACGCCTACTTCAAGATCGACAGCGAGATCGTCTGGTCGGCAGTCCAGGACGACTTGCCGATCCTGGAGCAGCAGATCAGGACGTGGCTTGCCGAATAACGATCCAGAGAAGAAGACGCGGAC
>JAAYVJ010000641.1 GCA_012517265.1 Planctomycetota bacterium
CGGGCCGACGAGGCGATCCAGCCCGCGCGGCAGATATTGCTGCCCCAATAGCAGATGTTCGTCGACAGAGGCGTCCCCTTGCGAAGGGTCGCGCCGACGGGCCCCGACAAGCCCGGCAGATCGCCCGTCGCGAGCGTCATGTGACAGCCGAGAGGCACGCCGTTGTAGCCGGCCAGTTGGGCCAGCTCGTGGTCGGTCATCCCTTCCCGCATACCCAGGAGCATGCGCTTCATGCCTTCGGAGGCCAGGATGTTGGTGTACTCGAAGTACGCGATCTCGGCGGGTGAGCAGAAGGTCCGCAGGCCGGTCCCGGGGTGCATGAAGACAGCGGTGGCGTTCGTGACGTTCCCCCGACCGACCAGGTCCCGCAGGGTGTCCACGAGATAGGCCGGCAGGTCGATCGCGTGCGCGCCGTCGGGGTACTCGCAATCCGCGAAGTACTTCCAGCCCACGCAGCCGACCTTGGCCCCATCCTCGATGCCCTCGTCCAGGAAGATGTCCATCAGGAGCCGGCTGTTGTTTCGAGGCTGGTTCAGCAGGGAGAACGACTGAAACCGCTCGCTTCGCAACTTGCCCGCGGCGTAGAGCGGACTGACCGGCAGGTATCCCTCGCACTCGTTGCCCACGACGAGCAGCGGGTCCCGCTGGCCGCCCAGGATGAGCAGGGCCTCCTCGAAACGAGGATCGAAACCCGTCAGCCAGGCCAGATTGGCGAAGTGTTCCCGGTCGCCGTAGACGACCAGGTGCGTCAGACCCAGCTTGTCCATCGCGTCCACCACCGCGTCCATCCTGGCCTGGAACTCCACGACGTCCGGCCTGGCGGGCGGCGGGCATTCGCCGAAACTCGGCCATTCGGTCTCGATCAATCGATGCTTCGCATTCGTCATTCGGCCACCTGTTTTCAGCATCCTGCATGAGTCGCTCTGTCGTCCACAGCCGGGATGATAGTACGAGGCATCGGGTGACGCAATGGTCCTCACGACAGAGCGGGTGATTTGCTTTTCGCCGCGGATCTGCTATCCTGGGACCGATCCGAGAGCCTGGCCGGCGGGCTCGGCAACACGATGCAATGCCGGCAGAGGAGAGAACCATGATTCGATCGCGAACCCTTCTCGTCACGACCGTCGCCCTGCTGTTCGCCACCGCGCTCGGCGCCGCAGTCCGTGTGACGCCCGTGCCGCCGACGGAGAGAACGAACGACTTCTACGTGAGCAACGCCAGGCCGCTGACGCCGAGCCCCTTGATCAAGCTGCCCATCGGGTCGATCAAGCCCGAAGGGTGGCTTCGGCGGCAGCTCGAATTGCAGGCCGACGGCTTCTCGGGACATCTCGCGGAGATCAGCCACTTCCTCAAGAAGGAGGGCAACGCCTGGCTGGCCGCCGACGGCCAGGGCCACAGCCCCTGGGAAGAGCTGCCCTACTGGCTCAAGGGCTTCGGCGACACCGGCTACATCCTGGGCGACAAGCGAATCATCGACGAAGCGAGGGTCTGGATCGAAGGCATGCTGGGCAGCCGCAAGCCCGACGGCTGGTTCGGGCCGGCCGCCCTGCGGACCGGCGCGGGCGAGAAGAAGACCGCCCCCGACCTTTGGCCGCTCATGGTCGCGATCAACGCCTTGCAGTCCTATTGCGAGTTCACCGGCGATCCGCGGGTGCTCGAACTCATGCAGGAGTACTTCAAGTGGGAGTTGGCCCTGCCGGACGCGGACTTCCTGCCCCCCTTCTGGCAACAGCAGCGAGCCGGGGACAATCTGGCCAGTGTGTACTGGCTCTACAACCGGACCGGCCAGGAGTACCTGCTGCAACTGGGCGAGAAGATCCAGCGCAACATGGCCAACTGGACCGAGACCGTCGCGAGCTGGCACAATGTGAACGTCGCCCAGTGCTTCCGGGCCCCCGCGGTCTACTACCAGCAGTCGCGCGATCCGTATTTCCTCCAGGCGACCGAGCGGAACTACACGATGGTGTGGGGCACCTACGGGCAAGTCCCCGGCGGCATGTTCGGCGGCGACGAGAACTGCCGGCGGGGCTATTACGGCCCGCGCCAAGGGATCGAGACCTGCGCCTCGGTCGAGTTCATGCTGTCCTGCGAAATGCTGCTCAAGATCGCGGGCGACCTGACCTGGGCCGACCGCTGCGAGGACGTCGCGTTCAACACGTTCCCGCCGGCGA
>JAAYVJ010000642.1 GCA_012517265.1 Planctomycetota bacterium
GCGGCGTTCTCGATTGTCGCTCCGGCCGGGGCATCTTGCGCAGGGTGTGCGTACCAGGCAACCTCGCCCTTTTGCTCTTGAGTCGGGTACATCGTCCAGGAGTATCCGTTCGTCGAATCCGGAATTCGATAGACGGCCGCCGTGTCTGCCGGGTGATCGGGCTGTCCGAAGGCGTAGAACACCGCCCCCTCGAAAATCCATGTTCCGCCAGCCGATTCCGCGAGGAGTCTCTCTCTCTCCGACTCGCTCATCGTGTAGAAATGCTTGCCCCGGGCGGGCGACCAGAACCGATAGACCGGCAGCAATCCCGGCCTGGCGTCGGGCGCGGCGTACGCGTACCAACCGACGCCTTCACAGGTCCACAACTCGTGGTATACCCTGAGCAGGCGGTCTTTCTCTGGTCCCGAGAGGGTCCAGAATTGGGCTCCCGTCGCCTTGTTGTGAAACAAGTATGTCGGGCTCGACCGGGTTGGAGTCCCTGCCAGTGAGAACGTCAACGGGCTATTGTCCGGATCGGTCGCACGGATGGGCAGCTCCAGCAATTCGCCCGCGCGGACCTCGAACCTCAGGGGTTCATCGGATGCGGCCTGAGGCCCGACGGCGCTGATGACCGGGGGCATGTTGACGGACGCCGGCCGAAACTGGTGCGGCACGATTCCGCCGCTGGCGTAGACGTACGGCGCGATCGGAACCACGAAGCCGATGATCGTCAGGAGACCTGCACTCAGGGGCAGCGAGGGTCGCGCCGGACGATCTTCGGCAGATGCAGGGCTCCTCGTTGCGATGAGCCCAAGCACCGCATACACGACCAGTTGGGCACATTCCGGCCGAATAAGGTACCCGAGCCCGGCGGCCAGGCCGACCAGGACGAGCGTCCACCCTCGCCTGGTCGCGAGTCCCCAGTACAGCAGGAGCAGCCCTGTGCTCAGAAACAACAGATACGGCCATTCCCGCAGGACGTCGCTGCCGTAGAAGGCGGGGTAAGGCAGGATCACCAGTACGAACAGAGCCCAGAAGCAATTGACCGATCCCACGAGGAGCGTGCCCAGGAGGTACAAGGGGATCAGGGTCAACACACGGCACAGCAGCGTGACGGCCTGCGCCGAATAGGTCCACAGCAAGGGCGAATCCCCTTCTACGAAAAGGCCCGCGATTCGGTGGCTTGCCCACAACAGAAAGGGATACCCCGGCGGATACCGTTTGCACACGCCGGCCGGGTCCTGGGCGACCCGCCGAGCCTGCTCGATGTAGAACGCCCCATCCTTCGTGATGAGCGTGGTTGTGACGATCAGATAGACGCCGATGGCGGCGCACAAACCCAGGAGAAAGGCCAGACGCAACACATCGGATTTCAGTTGTCCACGACTCATCCCGGGCCCCAGTACAGACACGGATTCACCGCCGGCCCCACCCCTTGGGGACGACGGGCACCATGATAACGTCATTGAGGCCGGGGAGAACAGAGATTCCCTGTGACGAGGAACGGTTCGCGGTCGCCGATCACTTTCGTAGTCTGACCAGGTCGACGACTCGGCCGGCGGTGTCGATCGCCGCGATCGTCAGCGTGCCCAGAGCCGGATCGACGTCGATCGAGCAATAATGGTGAAGGCACAGGCCGACCTGGCGAAATGGTGGTTCTGTGTCCGGCAGGAGAGGATAGAGAGGCCCCCCGCCGCCCCCAGTGACGATGTAGCAGGTGCCGTGCCAGAGGTATCGCTCGTAGGCGTGGCTGTGTCCGCTGAACACGACGTCTACGCCATGCCGCTCGAACAGGGGAACGAGGTTCTCCTGGACGGCCGTGTTGTCCTGGTGCCCCGTTGTCGAAGTGAAAGGCGGCTCGTGGAGGATCGCCACACGCCAGAGTGCATCGCGGCATGCGGATGAAGCGAGTTCGCTCAGCAGCCATTCGTACTGGGGGCTGCCCACGGTGAATGGGACGCTCGTATCGAGCCCAATGAATCGCACGGCGCCGTAGGTGAGAGTGAACCATGCCTGCGAGACCGGCCGGTCGAAGTAGTAGAAGAACCATGGGGCCTCCGATCCAAAGTACCCATGGTTGCCGGGGATCGGGATGATCGGGACGTTCGCCAGCAACTCGGAGGCGGGCGCGAAGAACTCGGTTCCCCAGGTATCCCAATCGCGACCCGCGCTGACGAGGTCGCCGGCGTGGAAGACCACGCGAGGCCCGCCGGCCAGGATGCTGCGAGCGACCTGGGCATGCGTCTGCGCGTCCCACTGCGTGTCGCTGCAGACGGCGAAGCGAAAGGCCCGGTCCGGCGCGGGGGCCGTGACGAACGAGCCCTCGCGAATGGCTGATCCCGAGGCGGCCGCGTAGACGTAGCGCGTGTCCGACGCGAGTCCGGCGAGAGTCACTCGATGGAGGGTGACGGACTCGGAATCGTCGATCCTGCACGCGCCGGGGGACTCGACGCCGTAGCAGAGGTGCGATTCGGCGGGGACATCGGTCTCCCACACGATGGTAACGGAGTCCCGGGTCACCCAATGAAGCATGGGGCCCTTGATGATTTGAATGTCGCACGAATCCGCTAAAGGGTACACGTAGCAGGCGACCCCTTCATCCTGCCAGATGTCGCTGTGATCGGCGACCAGCGAGAACCGCTCCCGATCGTTCGTCGTGTAGAAGTGAGTTCCGAGGGAGTCCGACCAGAAGCGGCACAGACGGATTGTCCCGGCCGGCCCGTTGCTCGGAGGGAACGCGTAGAAGCTCACGCCCTCGTAGGTCCATGCATCCGCATGATTGGCGATCAGACCCTCCGCCTCCTTCGGGTCGATGGTATAGAAGTGCGTGTTCAACAGTCCGGACCAGAAGTGATGCACCGGCGCAAGACGTTCGTCCCTCTGCGACCCAAAGGCGCGAAAGACCGGACCCTCGCAGGTCCAGATACGGGGGTAATGAGCCAGCAACTCGTCTCTCTCCGCCTCATCGAGTGTGTAGAGATGCCGGCCATAGGTCGGCGACCAGAAGCGATACACCGGCGTCGCCTCCGCCGGGACGGCCGGGACATCCGATGCCGGCTGACATGAGGATTGGAGCATCCATGCCGTCAAGATGCAGAGCAGACTCGTCATGTGCAACCCTATCGAGCGAACCGTGGCCACCTTTCATTGTACCCGATCCACCTCCCGGAGTACAGCGGGGCCGTTTGTCGCGACGATGTTCTGGCTCGACATGGTCAGGTCCAAGTGGAGTTGGGATTGCGATCCGGACCATACCGACGAGCCGCTCTGGGGAAAGAGATTGACGACCGAGGAGTTCCACCGTCTCGAGGCCATCCTGGCCGAGGTTCTGCTGAACCACGTGAACGACACGCATTTCTTCGCCCGGGAGAAAGCCGGACAGATGCTCCGCACGATCTTCCTGCGGCGCGTCAGCGACCTCCAGGCGGCCAACCCCACGAAGAAACCGATCGAGGCCCCCGGGACTTTGACTGGGTTCGGTCCGAGTGGCAGCGGCGCGTCACGACCCAGAAGGTGTGGAAAGGGTGGTGGAAGCAGAACGGGATTCCGGCGCCGGCCGCGGGTCAATAGACGGCGGTCTGCGGGATATAGAAGATGCCCCGGCTGCCGGCTCCGTCCGGATAGGGGGGGACGCCTTCGGGGGTCATGGGGACCCGCATCGGGATCGCGTCAGCGGGCGTGTAGGTTTCGACGTGGCCGTCAGTGTAGGCCGCCCGGAGCTTGACCTTGGGCATCTCGGTTTCCGGGTCGCCCTCGGCGGACCACCACGCGGCCGAGAGCCACGTTTCCTCAAGGGCGAAGCCGCCGGCGAGTTTCTCGCAACTTGCGAAGGCGTTCGGCGTCTGCCAGTGACCGAAACCGAAGTAGTCGCTCACGAGCAGCCGGCTCTGGGCTCCGCCGGTCGCCGGGCCTCGTGGACCTCGGAACAGAGACCGCGGTTCGCCAAGGTAACCGATGTAGTTCCAGTAGAAGCAGTAGGTGCCGTCGACCGGATCAGATGCCAGCGGGGTATCGGGGTTGTCCCATTTGTCGCCCGCATCCCAGCATTCTTTGGCGTAGGTATAGGGCTTGGGGGCGCCGGGGCAGAACATCGTCTCGCCATCCGGAACGTACGGGTGGAGATAGGCGCTTATGGAGCGATGGATCTGGGGCGTTCTCTTGCTCTTGCCCGCCAGGACCGTCGGGTCGTACCAGTTCCACTTGTCGTCGAAACCGACCGTTGCTACGGAGTCGGGATAGCGGTCGTCATTGTCGGCGGCAAAGAGATTGACGCCGGTGGCGATCTCCCGTTGATTGCGCATGCCCACCAGCGCGGTCGCCTGGCGCCTGACCCCATGGATCGCCGGTAGGAGGATCGCCATGAGCGTAGAAATGACAGAGATCACCACGAGCAGCTCGACTATCGTAAACGCCGCCCTGTGGCTGGCTTTCACCCCGCCGGCTCCGACAGAGATGGATTGGCATCCCCTACGGATAGCTAAGTCCTCCGATCCTTAAAGCTTCTGCGTGCCGAGTCGGGATCCGACGCCGAAATCTGCGATGAGGGACTCTTCACTCGGCAACTGATTATTATACGACCCAGCCGGTCCCGTTGCAAGGACAATACGTTCAACCGGCCGGCATTGTGCACGAAATCAGGTGAGCCCCCCAAGGCACCACTTGTTGGGGAAGGCCATTAGGCCGACCCCTACCGCTTGAGTATCAAAGAGCGAATTCTGCGTCGGGAGCCGGTCTTTTCGAAGAAGGCCGTTCGGCCCGTTCCGTGTTGACAAGTCCCATTCATTCAAATCAAGCCGGGGAAGGGCGGTCTGAAGCAGTCATCCAACTCTGCTGCCCCAACTCCGCCCTCCCCCCACCCCCAGCCCGCCTTGCGGCCGGCCCTTGATTCCCACCACCATACAGCGGTCCAGAAACGCGATTGCTCGCGATCGGGGACACGGCCCCTGCTTGGGCCTACATGTATCGCCAGGCCGCACTCCTCGTTTTCACCGAATCACCCTCGGCTTATCCGAAGCCAAGCTCATTCTCCGAACCTCCGAACTCTAAGGGCACGTCGCTTCGCCGCTCTTGCTGGCGTATCGCGTGCCGCCGTACGCGCCCATGTTGATGCGGTCGCCGTTGCCCCGCGGCTCGTTCCTCGCATCGTCGGAAGGATCGCCTTTGTCGATGCAGGGACTGAGGATCTTCTGAGAATCTTTCACCCACGTGTCCGACCGGGGATTGTAGCGGCCATAATACGACTTCAGATGGTAATCGCCGTTCGATGGATCGGCGAACAGCGGGTCCGAACTGACGTTGCCGATCATCGCCTTGATGTTGTTGACCTGGACGTCCCACGAGGTCGGTTCGATGCAGCTATACTTGGCCTGGACCTCGAACAAAGCCGCCCGGGGGTTGCCCCAAACGATGCAGTTTCTGACGTCGGGCGAGGCCCCGCCGAATCCCTCGATGCCGATGGCGTTCTTGACGATCGTGAGGTTCTTCAACGTCGGGGACGCCCCATTGCAGAAGATCCCGCTTTCGCTGCACCCGGTGATGACGAAGTTCTTCAGGACGCTGCCGGCGCCCTCTCCCATGTAGAACGAACAGGCATGATTGGGACCCGTGAGCACCGCCGCGTCCGCGGCGCTTTGCACCGTGATCGCCTTGCCCTGGAACGAGATCTCCTCTTCGTAGACGCCGGGCCAGACGAGGATGATATCGCCGTCGCGTGCTCGGTCGATGGCCTCCTGGATCGTTGCGTAGGATCCCGGCTGGATTCTCGTGTTGTCGACGTGCAGGATCGATCGCGGGCTTTTCGCCGCCTCGACGGTTCCGCCGAAGGCGCCCATGTCGATCCGCCCGCCATTCGGCGAGGGTTCGCCGGCGGCCGGGGAACTCGGATCTCCTGCGTCGATGCAGGGACTCCCGTCGCTCAGATGACAATCCGAGTCCGCAAACTCGGGATCGGCGCTGACGTTGCCCTCGCCCCAGTAGTCCCCCTGCACATTCGAGTAGCTCACGTCGACCGCGAAGAACGGCGCCACACCGGTCCCGTCGTTATTCCAAATGATGCTGTTGCGAATCGCCACGTCGGCGTCGCCGGCGTCGACGCCGCCGGCCGAACCGGTCGAGGTCAGCCGGTTCTCAAGGATCGTGCAGTTGGCGATCGAGAGGCGGCACTGTTGGCCCCAGCCGGTGAATCGCTCCGCGAGGATCCCGCCGCCGGCGACCGCGCGATTGTTCGCGATGACGCAGTTGCTGAATGTCGTGTCGAGGGAGACGCCGCTGCAGTACGCGCCGCCGCCTCGCGCGGAGCCTGAGTTGCTCGAGATCGTGCAACCGGCCAGCGTCGCTTCGGTGTCGAAGAGGTAGACGCCGGAGCCGGCCGAGGTGGCCGAACAGTTCTGGATGGTGCAGCTCAGGAGAGCCGGTCGGCCGCCCAGGCAGGCGATGCCGCCGCCGAGCCCGGCGGAGCATTCCTCCACGACGCAGTTGACGATCGTGGGGCCGGCTTCTTCACAGTAGATGCCGCCGCCCAGGGTGTTCGAGCCGCTGAACCGTCCGCCGCGGATGGTGAAGCCCGAGAGCACCGAGTCGGAGGTCTCGCCCTGGTGGAAATAGAAACCGCGATGTCCGCTGCCGCAGACGATGGTCGTGCTCTGGGGACCGTTTGTGCTGCGGACCGTGATGCGTTTGCCGCGGAAATCGATGTCCCAATTGCCCGATCCGGTGTACGTGCCGGCGGTCACCTCGATGATGTCGCCGGTCCTGGCCGAGTCGATCGCCTGCTGGATCGTCGTGCCGGAATTGGGGCGGACCGTGATCGCCGCCGGTGCGATGGAGAGGGTGACCTTGACGTTGTCGATCTTGACCCGGTCGCCTGTGAAGAGGATATAGCAGGTGCCTTCGGTTGAGCGGATCGGAATGCTCTGACGCCCGCTCCAGAGCGATTGCCTCGGCGACCAGGCGACTCCATCGTGTGAGGTCGCGTAGTACAGCGCGCCCGGCGGGTTCTGCCCCACTTGCGAATCGCACGGAAAGGCGACGTCGAGCGTGAACGTTCCAACGATCATCCTGCGGCTCTGGGCCGCGTCATAGGAGAGGCAGTAGCCCAGCCCTGCCGGCTGGTCGCCACAACCCATGAACAACAATCCGCGGGCCGCGCCGTTTCCGTGGTATTGGAGATAGGGCTCGGGCAGCGGATTCACGCCGGTCTCATAGAACGTGGAGTGCACGGCGCAGTCGGTCTCGACGCGGAAGCCGGAGAAGTCGTCCGAATAGTTCGTCCAGTTCGCCCCGGCGGCGGGCAACGCCAGCGCCAGAGCGATCGCTACAATCAATACTGTCTTGCTTGTCGTCATAGAACTCAGGACCTCTGCAAAATGGACATTCGGCCTGTTTCGAAAGGAAGGAACCCGTTCCGCGATTCCTTCCTGCCAAATCTTCGGTTCGCCAGATCGAACGCGATAGTCGCATTTTCCTGGGAAGCCGCGAAGCACAATTCCCGGGAGAATACAGGCCGACGGTCCAGTTTGCAGAAGCCCGGATGTCTCATAATGCCGTCATAAAATTGGGTTCTTCGGTGGGCAAGGGCCCACCGAAAAACCCGCCGCCAAACAACCAGCAACTATTCAGTTGCCAATAAGCTTGTTAGAGAGCGATCGCGTACGCTGGTTCCCGCGATCCGAAAAAGACCCCGGGGCCGGACAGGCTGAGCGCCCCGGAGTCTTTCCTGGTGTCTTCGTCCGCCTTGGCCTTGGTCTGCGACGTGTTGGGCATCGGCGCGGTGTAGAGTACTTGCGGATCCGAGGTCAGCGCCCCTTGCGGCTTGGCCGTCGCGGCCAGCACACGAACCGTGACCAGGACGACATCCGTGTCGCTCGCCAGCAATCCTTCGGAGGATTGGGCGGGAGCTTCCTGCTTGGTGGTCGGGTTCTCGGGCTCTGGGGAACGAAGATATGACGATCTCACGGAGGTGCTGACGATCGCGCGCACGCAATAGGTTCCGACCTGGGTGAACTCCACAGGGACTGCAATCTTGGTATATCCCAGGCTCGGACCCGTGCGGGTGTCGCGGGCCCCGTCCGTGCCTATCGTGGTCCAGGGACAGGAGGCCGCGTCGTCTCCTTTCCCGGTTTGATCGCTGTCGTCACGGAGACCCGCCGAGACACAGGCCTCGCACTCGTCCTCGGCCGCCGCCTGGAACCATTGGACGGTCATCGCCGTCTCAATGGTCCCATAGGTCCCCTGCTGCCACACCCCCTCAGTCTCCTGGCTCAGAGAGAAGAACACGCGGGTGTTCACCGGGATCTCGAGCGTCCCGTTCGCACGCGTGAAGTTCTCGGCTGCTCCGATCATCGCCAGGTCGTCGGCCCCCTCGATCGGAACGCCCATCAGAAAAGCCCTCGGCGAAGCCATTGTGTACGTCGTCACTGACGTGATCTCTTCGGCGATCTCGATCGGATCCTCCTTCTTGACCGGGTCCGCGGCGA
Organism: Planctomycetota bacterium; assembly: GCA_012517265.1. Lineage (GTDB taxonomy): Bacteria > Planctomycetota > Phycisphaerae > Sedimentisphaerales > Anaerobacaceae > PLanc-01. The sequence goes on from JAAYVJ010000642.1 coordinate 8,454, forward strand.
ACACCGCCGCCCCTGCGATCAAGAATGCCACCCCTGTGCCGAACCAGTCCTTCCTTTTCATGACCAACCCCCTGTTTGTTTTCTCTCTCGAAGCCATCGCGTATCTCTCGAACGCCCTTGTCTGCGGGCGCACCTTGTCTGTCCTCGCCGAAGGCGTTGTACGCCGGATTCAGATTTCAGGCCGGATCACTGTCCGCCCAGCACTCCGTTGGCGAGCTGGACGAGCCAGAGCATGCCCGGATCCCTGTCGAGCGTCACGCGCTCGTTGCGGTTGATCGGAGCGGCGAATTCGCCGCTCTTGAGGTTCGCATCCGGCACGTACTCGAATTCGAGCGAGCCGGCCGGAGCACGGTTCACGGTGAAGTCGATCCTGCGGACGAGGTCCGCCTCGATGTCGATCGTATAGAGAAGCTGCGTCTTCTCCGAGGTCACGGTGACCTGGGCTTCCCGCCCGCCGGGCAGAAGTTGGGTCTCGAAGCGGGCCCTCTGCTGAGCCGCGTCGCGCCGGACCGTGTCGAGGGTGTGCAGACCCATCCAGGGCCGGCTCATCCCGCTGAAGAACGCGCCCTGGCGATACTTGACCGGCAGTTCGCCCTGGGCGTTTTGCATGGTCGCACACGTGCCGCCGTCGACGATGGCCAGATCGTCGACCGTCAGACGCAGCCACGACTGATGCTGTTTGCAGGCGCCGTAGACGAGCGGCATCTGCCCTGCTCCCGTGACGTTGCGGCCGGCGACCGTGCCTCGGACGCGGAAACAGGTCCAGCCCTGCCGATGCATCGCGTCGCGATTGTCCACGATTCTCGCGCTGCTCGGCCAGTCGCTGCGGAAGTAGTCCGCGTCCAGGACGTTGGAGCTGGAGATGGTCCACGGCGTCTCGGCCGCGGCCCGGTCCTTGTTCCGTTCGACGACCACCAGCAGGCCTTTGCCCTTCCTGGCCGAGACGGGTTGAATGTCGTTGTCGATCCCCTCGACCTGGGCGAGGAAACCGCGGATTTCCGTGCTGTCGGTCGGGAGCTTGAAGACGCTCATATCGCTGAGCCACATGCGATGATTGTTGATGGAGACGACGCCGTTGCTGTAGCTGTAGTTGGCTTCCTCGTTCTGGAGCACGCGGGAGGCCGAATTGGTCGACTGGGCCCGCAACATCATGGGACCCTGCGGCCCGTCGGGGAAGCCGAACCAGAACTGCTCGTGCTCGTCCACGGCCGTCGCGTAAGGGCTGACGGTCTGGACCGTTTCGAGCAGAGGATTGGCAGCAGGACGCCCGGGCCCGGAGGTGGCCACGACGGTGCCGACCGTCAGGACGCCGGCCGCGGCAAGGGACACGACCCCGGTGGTGCTGGTCGCCAGGCCAACCACGCCCGCGGCCAGACCCGCCTTGAGGGCAGTGGCCGGGATGGTGAGTTGGGCGGCCGCCACTTTGCTCGGGGCGGTCATCTTGCCGAACACGATCAGGGCGGCCAGGAGCGAACCCCGGCCGAACCCGTTGTTCAGAAGCTCCTTCTGCAGGGCTTTTTTGGCTCGCACGAAGAGCATTCGCGTGCTAAACTCGCTGCAACCCATCGATTCGGCAATCTCGCTATAGGCCATATTATCGTAACAACGCATGACCAGCACGGCCTTGTGTCGGGTCTTGAGCCTCTGCATGGCGCCGGAAATGATGCCTTTGAGTTCGTCCCCGACGAGATCCTCGAAGCCCTCCTCGCGTTCGGTCATCGACCCCCGGCGTCTCTCTTCCGAGGCCGCGACGTGCTTTCGGGCCTTCTCCGTCCTGTAGTGGCGATGCAGCTTATTGGTCGCGATGCCGTACAGCCAGGACCAGAATCGGTCGGTCTTTTGCAGCTTGCCCAGTATCTTGCACATTTCTAACAAGCTCTCCTGCACGATTTCCTGCGTCAGATCGTCCTTTTGGGTAAGGCGGTACACGTATGTCCTTAACCGTTCCCTGGCGATCTCCGCAAGCTTGTTGAGGCTCTGTCGATCACCCCGTCGAGCCCGTTCAACCAGCTCGATCTCACTCACTTGTCTGTCCACACAGGACTGAGTTGTTGGATCCATGGTCATCATTGTGCAAATAGGTGCCGCTCGGCGGGCACTTCGTAACGCTTTTTTTGTCGTCCGACCGGTTTTTTTCAGTTGGCCATACAGGCGATACAATCGGGATTTTGGGATCCCCTGCCTCATGCCCCCAGGTCTCGGCGACCCGTCGGAACCCGCCTGAATCCCACGCGTCATGTCCCTATTACGCAGCAGCGGATGTTTCGGCTTGTTGCGCCACTCCATTATACCATTTTTTGTAAGCAGAATGCTGACTAAAGCAGGCGTCGATGTCCGTCGATAGTCCTAACTCCGAGGGGTCAGGGAAGGCCCGAAGCCATGACGACGCTGACGAAAGGGCGAACGATGTCTGAGTCTGCCAACACCCCGGCCGCCAGGACCGGGGACGGTGGTTCACGAGTCATCACAATTGGCCAGGGCAAGACCATCAAAGACGCCGCGGCCAGGATGCTCTCCCACAACGTAGGTTGCCTGATCGTGGTCGACGACCAGGACAGGTTCATTGGCTTGATCACCGAGCGGGACATCTCCCGCCATGTTGCTATCCATCCCGACGCCGGTGAGGGGATTCAGGTTCGCCAGATTATGACCCACCGCGTCGTGTCCGGCGCGCCCGGGATTGCCACCAGCGAGGCGACCCGGATCATGATGGCCAATCGAATCCGCCACCTCCCGCTCGTCGAAAACGGCGTCGTCGTCGGCATCCTGTCGTCCCGGGACATCATGTCCCAGCAGCTCATGGAGGATAGAGCCGCCGCGGAAGAGGTGGCCATGCTCTCCAAGTGCCTCAAGAGCATCGACTTGAGCGAGGCCGCCGAGATTGTCGCCGCCGAAGCGCCCAAGCTGTTCAAGGCCTCCAATTCGGTTCTGTGCCTCTACCCCGGCGGCGACCACACCCGCGAACCCGAGTTGATCAGCTCCAATCGCTGCCCCTGCGTTGGTGGACATCTCAAGGGTCCCAAGGGTCTCGATGCAACGCAGGGACAAGGCGATTCCGCGGAGGCGTCTGGTCCGAACAGCCACCTCGATGCGAAGATCGACGCCGAGTGTGCCCGGTGTGGGGGCAAGCCCCCGCGAGTCGTCCTGCCGCTGGAAATCACCGGTCTGCCGGAATTCGGCTCGGGCAAAGAGAAACGGCTCACGGGTTTCCTGTGCATGTGCGGGCTGCCCGAGTCGAGCCTGGCCAACTGCGAACTGGTCGAGTACAAGGCCAAGCTGACCCGCGAGATCTTGATCGCCCACCTGACGAACGCCACCCGATACCAACAGGCGAGACTGACTTCTCTGACCGACCCGCTGACCGGGGTCGGGTCGAGGAAACTGCTTGAGGACAAGCTCCACGAAGAACACGACCGCGCGATCCGATACAAGCGACCGTTCTCCGTGGCGATCATCGATCTCGACCATTTCAAGATGATCAACGACAGCTTCGGCCATGCTCTCGGCGACGAGGCGATTCGCAGGCTGGCCGAGTGCGTGCGCCAGGAGAAGCGGGGCCTCGACGTCCTCGCTCGCTACGGCGGAGACGAATTCGTGCTCCTGCTTCCGGAAACCTGCGCCGAGGAAGCCGGAGCGCTGCTGGAGCGCGTGCGGCTCCGCGTTCGCGACATCTCTTTTGACGACACCGACAAGGCCGCTGCTGCACCCGGGGTCGCCCTCTCGATCAGTTGCGGGGTGGCCGAGAGCCTGCTCGACGCGTCGGAGGTCTCCGGTGACGTGATGCGCCGGGCCGACGTCGCGCTGTACGAAGCCAAGAACGCCGGCCGCAACTGCGTCAAGGTCTGGTGTCCGGAGATGAACCGTCTGGCCTGCACTGGCGACATTGAGATCGAACGGATCAAGAAACTCCAGCGGCGCATCATGGGCCTGTCCGAGAAGGCCGAGAAACTGTTCATGGAGAGCATCTGGAGCCTGGTCCAGGCGCTTGAAGCCAAGGACCTGTATGCGCGCAAGCATTCCGAGAATGTCACGGCCTACGCGGTCGGCATCGCTCACACGATGGAACTGGGCCCCAAGTACGTCGACCTGATTCGTCGTTCGGCGATGATCCACGACATCGGCAAGATCGGCATCCCGGACGCGGTCCTGTTCAAGCCCGATCACCTGACCGCCCACGAGCGGCGCGTCATCGAGCAACATCCCCTGATCGCGGTCAAAATCCTGGAGAAGATGAGCTTCCTGGAAAACGAGATCGCCATCATCCGTCACCACCATGAGAAATGGAACGGGCAGGGGTATCCGGATGGCCTATCCCGTACGGCGATTCCGTTGGGTGCCCGCGTGATTGCGGTGGCCGACGTGTTCGACGCGCTGGTCTCCAGCCGGGCATACCATGCCTCGCGATCCGTCGCGGAGGTCCTGGCCATACTCAAGGATTCTTCCGGCTATGATTTCGATCCCACCGTGGTCGTCGCGATGATCGCGTGGATTGAGTCGGTCGCCCACAGGGCCGGCCACGCCGTGGAGGAGATCACGGCGGACGGACTTCTGGCTGCATGCGAATCGGTGAAGGCGGGCCAGGAGCCGATCTCACCGGCGGGCGTGGACCGCCAAGGCCTCGTGCAGCCACCCGCGGAAAGCCCGGTGCATGTCCTTGCGTAAATGTCCATGTGTCGTTGCCTTGGCTGGCGGGCGAGGTATAATTCTCCTGTGCGACCCGGCGTCCTTTTGCAGGAGAAAGCCATGGCCTTTGACAGCGTCAATCGCAGGGAATTCCTCGGCCTGACCACCGCAGGCATCGCCGGCGGCATGCTCGGCCTGACCGCATCGGTCTCCGCAATCCCTCAATCCGAGGCATGGGATCCTCACAAGCCCCTGGTCTGCACGGGCCGGGCCCTCGTCGTCCAGCCTGTGCTGATGTACCACGTCGTTCAGAAAAGGCCCGCCACATCGTGGAAATCCTGGGGCGGCGTCCAGAGCGACGAGGCCGCCGCGACCGAAGCCGGGAGAATCGACGCGGATCTGCAAGCCCTCTGCTCGAAGGCCCAGTTTCCCTTGACTATCCTGCCGACCGTGAAGGTCAAGTCCGTCGACGAGGCCGCGAAAGTCCACGAAGGCCAATACGATGCGGTGATCGTCTGCGCCGCCTCCGGTTCCGGCGACCTACTCAAGGCGTGCTTTGCGCCCA
>JAAYVJ010000104.1 GCA_012517265.1 Planctomycetota bacterium
GTACCATGGGCATCGCGTTTCGTGCGATAGCATTCGACCCAACTTCCGGAAAGGGTATCCGATGAGCCGTATCGAGAAGGGGTCTCAGGCAGGTGGGATGACGCGTCGCGATGTGCTGGCGGGGGCCGCGGCAATTGTCGCGGGCGGCGGATTGTCCGGAATCGCGCAGGGGCAAACCGGACGGGTGGTTCAAAATGGGCGGATCCAGCAATCCATCTGTGGCGGGTGTCTGCGCGGCGCCAAGCTGGACGCCGACCAGACGGCCAGACTGCTGCTCGAGATGGGACTGGTCGGTCGGGATCTGGTCGGTCGGGCCGACTGGGACGTGCTCAAGAAGCACGGTCTCGTGGCGACGATGGTCCCCGGCGCCGGATCGATCAAGCAGGGGCTCAATGACAAATCCCAGCACGCCAGGTTCCTGGACGATTTTCGAAAGAACATCCCCGCCGCGGCCGAGTACAAGTGGCCCAACGTCATTTGCATGGCGGGCGACCGCTCGGCGGTGGGGGAAGAGGAGGGGATGGAGAACTGCCGGACGATCCTCCAGGAGGCGGTCAAGATCGCCGAAGACCACAACGTGACCATCTGCATGGAGATGCTCAACAGCAAGGTGGACCACCCCGGGTACATGTGCGACAACTACGCATGGGCCTTCGAGCTGTGCCGACGGGTGAACTCGCCGCGGTTCAAGCTGCTCTTCGACATCTACCACATGCAGATTATGGAGGGCGATCTGATCGCCACGATCAAGAAGAACATCCAGCACATCGGACATTTCCACACCGCAGGCGTTCCGGGCCGGCACGAACTCGACGAGAACCAGGAAATCTATTACCCCGCGGTGATGCGGGCCATTGTCGAGACCGGCTATCAGGGGTATGTCGCCCACGAGTACACGCCCGTTCGCGAGGCGATTCCGTCGCTGGTGCAGGCCGTGAAGGCGTGTGATGTGTGAGAGAGTCTGGAAGCGTGAAAGCGTAGAAGCGTGGAAACGCAAGAGGACGCATCTGCGCTTCTACAAGTCCAGGAGAAGGCAATGGGCAGACAGGCAAGAGGTTGTTCGCGCAGGGAGTTCATGAAGACTTCGACCGTGGCGATGAAGGACGTGGACCTGGTGTTGATCGCGACGCCGGTTTGCTTCCACCCGGTGCACCTCGACGCCGCGGTTCGGGCCGGCAAGCACGTCTTCATGGAGAAGGCGGCCGGCGTGGACCCGCCGGGAATGCGAAAGGTGATCGAAGCGGGCGAACTGGCCAGGCAGAAAGGCTTGGCGATTGTCGCGGGCACCCAGCGGCGCCACCAGGCGAAGTACCGCCAGAACGCCCACGCCGTGGCCCAGGGCGCGATCGGACGGATCACAGGCGGCCGCGTGTGGTGGTGCGGCGGCGGCTCCTCGAATCCGCCTCGGCGCCAGGCCGGCTGGAGCGACGCCGAGTATCTGGTCCGCAACTGGTACCGGTTCAGCATGATGTCGGGCGACCACATTGTCGAGCAGCATTGTCACAATCTGGACGTGGCCAACTGGTTCATCGGGCGGCCGCCGGTTCAGGCTCTCGGGTTCGGCGGTCGGGCGAGGCGGCAGGGCGGCAACCAGTACGATTTCTTCAGCGTCGATCTGGACTACGGCGACGACGTGATCATGCACAGCATGTGCCGCCAGGTCAAGGGCTGTTTCACGCGGCTGAGCGAGCAGTTCGTCGGGACCAAGGGCTCCGTCTGGGGCGACGGCAAGCTGACGGGCAAGCAGGTGGCCGTGCCGGACTTCGAGGAGAAGGGCGGCCCTTACGTCCAGGAGCATCGCGACTTGATCCGCAGCATCCGCGAGGGCAAGCCGCTCAACGAGGCCCGCGACGTGGCGGAGTCCACGATGGTGGCGATCATGGGCCGGATCTCCGCGTACACAGGCCAGATCGTCCGCTGGTCCGACCTGACGAAGAACACGAGCAGCCCCTGGTACAACCTGACGCTCTCGCCGACCGCGGCGGACTTCGAGACCGACGCCGTCGCAGCCCCGCCGGAGAACTCGATCCCCCTGCCAGGCGAGGCCTGA
>JAAYVJ010000643.1 GCA_012517265.1 Planctomycetota bacterium
GACCCAGCCGCCGGAGATGAGCGAGCGATACGAGGCCGGGATTCGCTCGGCGTCCCGCACGCCGCGAAGATCGGGGCGGAACTCCGGCCGGCCGTCGTGGCAGGCGGCGCAGCGGTGATCCAAAACCGGCTGAACGACTCGCTGGTAGTCGAAGGGGCCGGCGCCCCACGGCGGCGGCGTGAGGGGCTGTGCCGGGCGAGCCATCGCCATCCCTGCTCGGCGGGACCGGGGGACGGCCCGGCGGTCGTCGTGACATCCGATGCAGCCCCGCTGCTCGCCGGGCTGCAGTTGGACGACGCTGCGCATCCGCTGGATCTCGTTGTAGTCCGCGTCGAGGGCTTGAAAGTAGAGCACCCTGCCGGCCGGCGCCAGGAATCTCGCGGACCCATCCGGAGCCACCTCGACAGTCCCGAACGAGGCCTTGGCGACAAAGCTGGGCCAGCCCTGGTTCTCGGTGACCGCGACGACGTCGCCGGCCGGGGCGGCGCTTCCCGTGCGGAACGAGTGCGGTTCGAGTGCGTTTCGCGTGCGGGTCAGATAGCTTCGCGGCGGACCATGCACCAGATGGACGGGGCTGGCGTAGAAGTCCTCGAACGCCTCGTGGTCGGCTCGATACTCGCCACATGGGAGCTTGTCGAGAGCCGAGGGGACCTCCTCGACGACGCGCAGGTACTTGACCCGCCCGCGCTCGACGCTCGGACCGAGGCCTTCATAGACGTCCTGCACGACGAACTCGCCCAGGCCGCGAGCGGCAAGATTGGGATCGATCGCGCTGGCCAGGACCGGCGGCCGGGAGCGAGCGAGAAGCGGACTGGGCCGCTTGCTGCTGATTCGAGGGTCGAGGTAGAGCAACTCGCGGTTGCCGTAGCGGTCGATGAGGTAGATACCCCAGTGATCGCCGTCGCCGGGGTTGTGGCTCACGAGGAAATGGTCGCGAGACACGGGCGTCGGATCGCGGAAGGTGCGTGAATAGGACCGGTCCATCTGATATTGCGGCCGCGCGTCCGGCGTGATGTTGACGATGGCGGCGGTGTCGTAGGGCTGGCGGCTCAGATCGATCAGCACGGTCGGGCCCTGATGGTCGCCGTGGGAGATGAGGGTGGCGACCACCTCCCGCGTTCCAGGGACTTCGCACGCATGGCCGTAGCTGTAGGGCGTGTCGTTGCCGAAGACCAGTTCGGGACCCGTCCCGTCCGGACGAATGGCCCAGAGCGTGTGGCCGAAATCGGCGCCCTTGTCCTGATACTCCGACCGCGTCCAGAGGATTCGGCCGTCGCTCAGGATCGAAGGGTCCCATTCGCTGAGATTGGCATAGGAGAGACGTCGTAGGCCGGTGCCGTCGGGTTCCATGCGGAACAGCACATAGGCCTGGGGCCGCCAGCAGAGGAACCGCACGTGGCATCGCGTGGACATGAAGGCCAGCCCGCCGTCGGGCAGGGCCACGGGATCGAAATCGTGATACGGGCCCTCGGTCAACCGCCGCAGACCGCCGCCGTCGGCGTCCACCGCCCACAGGTGCCAATAGGACTTCCACCCCTGGACCTCGGGCGCATCCGGCCGATACGCGAAGTACACGGTGCGCCCGTCGAAATCGCAGGCCGGATGGCGAGCGATGCCTTTGCTTGCGTCGAACAGTCGGCGGACGCGGCCTCGCGCCGGGTCCAGCCGGCCCTGGTCGTCATGGGGAATGTCGAGCACGTAGATGCCGCCGCCGGGAGCGAAGAGAGAGTCGAAGTGGTCGCTGTAGTTGTGCGAGGGCTTGAGCGGATGGTGCTTGGCGAAGAGCACGCGGTCGAGCGACGCCAACAGCGGATCGCGGAAGAACAGCTCTCGTTTGGCCCGCCGGGCCTGGAGGTACAGGGCGTCGGCCTCGCCGGCATCCGGATGCTCGGCGGCCCGTTGACGCAGGGCCAGCCAGATTTCGCGTTCCCGCGTCGCGTCCACGCCGCGTTTGCTCAGGCGCTCGATCAGGTCCCCGAACTGCGTGAGCGTGCGGCTCAGCGCGTCCATCCTCGCCAGTCGTCCCCAGTAGGGTTCGCCGCCGGGGTTGGCGGGGCGATCGTGGACCAGCGGCGAGAGATAGTCCTCGGCGTCCATGGTCGCCCAGGTCTCGCGTTCGCGTAGAAACGCGTACTCGACCACGCCGGCCCAGGACTTGTCGGACAACGCGGCCGCCGGAAACTGAAAACTCGCCTCCGCGAATGGAGAGCCAGTGTACGTTTGCCGGGCGACCGAGGTCCAGGCCTGTCCATCCAGGGAGACCAGGATCTCGACCTCCGCGACCTGGCGGTCCCGATAGGCGCCGCTGCGGTCGCGGGAAAAGACCACGCGGGAGACTTTCGCCTGCTCCGGCAACTCGATCTGGGCCCACTCCAGACCATCGGTCTTCGGAATCCAACTGTGCGGGTTGCCGTACAATCCATCATTGAGATGCTCGATCCTGTGCAGCGGATGGTCGAGGGCCGACGAAGCTTTGGCCGTCGCGCCGCCGCGGGCCAGCGCCAGGTTGCGATCGCCGGCGGGACCGTAGATCTCCAGCTCGTCCAGGCACGCCTGGCCGCCGAACGTGCGACGGATCTGGAATCGGACGAAGCGGGCGCTCCGTTCTTCGAATTCGATGGCCGCGGCTCCCGCGGGGCAAGTCTCCCCGGCCAGACGCGACAATTCGATGCGAACCTCCTCTTCAACTGTCGGACCGTCGTAACGCCCGTCCTGAACCACGGCCGCACCGTTCACAACCGGCCCCAGCAGGGCCGCGAAACAAGCCAATCCGATGAGCCGCATCGAAAACCTCCCACGAGAACCCAGTTCGATCCGCCCGGACCGTCCCCCTCATTGTACACGAAGCCGCCCGCCGTCTCCAGCTTGTTGGGATCGAGACATTGACGCGGATTGCGATGCAGAGTATCATGGATCGTGGAATGGACGGGATGTCGGTCCCGCGGGTCGCGCCGGCGTGGGGAGTCGGGGGAACAGAACTCGCAGGGCTGCTGCATCCGGTTCACCGCAGCGATGGTGCCCTATGATTGCCCGACTCTGGCACATGCGATTGCTCGGTTGCGCGTTGTCGGTGTCCGCCGTCTTGGTCGGATCCCGCGGCGAGGCGTCGGAAGAACCGGTCGGGCGGAAGACCCGCGTCGTGGAGATCCGCTTCGGGGTCGTCGAGCCGCCGGTCGTGGCCCAACGGGACGTCATGGTCCGCACGCCGGTCTCCAATCAGCAGCTCCAGGCCAAGCCGATCGAATGCAGCGGCCTGGCGTGGATTCCCGGCCATTTGCTGATCTTGAGCGATCGCCACGGCCACGTCGTGTTCAGCAGTCCGATCGATCTGGATCGCATGACTCTCGGGGAACCCGTGCCCCAAGTGGCGGTGCGCAACGAGCATCAGCTTCTGGAAGACGCGGAGTGCATCACCGCCAGTCGCGGCCCGGACGGGCGGCCGGTCGTGTACGCGATGTGTTCGATGAGCAACGACCCCTGCGACCAGCCGCTGCCCAAGCGGCGGCACATGCTCCGCTTCGAGATCGCCGACGCTGAGCCTCTGACCATCCAACGACCCGTGGTGCTCAGCGCCGCCGGCCTGCGAGACCGGGTCGGGAGTTATTTCAAGACGGCGGGGATCGAGCCGTATCGCACGTTCAATGTCAACTTCCCCGGGCCCGACAAGAACACGTACCGCTGGGGCAATTTCGAAGGCATGACGTTCACGCCCGATGGGGCGACGCTGCTGCTGGGGATGCGAAACCCCTTGTGCGGGGTCAGCGCCATCCTCGTCGTCGTGCGGGGCGTCGCGGAAGCCTTCGACAGCGGGAATCCCACCCGAATGCAGGTCGAGGACATGTTCGCCCTGGACCTGGGCGGGCGGGGCATCAGCGATCTGTGCTGGGACCCGGTGACCAAGGGGTATCTGATCGCCGCGGCCCGAAGCAACGGTCCCAGACTCAATGAGGACCAGCCCTTTCCCCTCAATGCGCTCGACAGCGCCCTGTTCTGGTGGAGCGGACGAAAGACGGAGAAGGCCGTGCTCTTCGCCGACCTTCCCGACATGACGGTCGAGGCCGTCTGCCGACTGGGCTCGACGGATTACATCGCCGTGGGCACCGACGAAGGCGATGTGAGCGAAGGCCGCGTGCGACAACAACAGAGCATGGTCTCGATCATTCATTTCACCGGACTGGAACCCACCGGCAGCGGGGAGCGAACGCCATGACCGACGAGCAGCACAACAAGGATTCCCCCGCGGCCGAAGAGGCCGAGTTCGAGGCCAGTCTGATCTCGGACGCCGAGGGGAAGCTGGTCGGAGACGAGACCGAGGTCGTGCCGGTCGAGACCACCCCGGCCCAGGCCCGCGAAGTCCCGAAGCAGCCCGCCTGGGTCGGCAAGGTGCTCGGGCACTTCCGGCTCCTGCGGCTGATCGGCGAAGGAAACATGGGCCGCGTCGTCCAGGCCCAGGACATCAATCTCCATCGGATCGTCGCGTTGAAGATCCTGTGCAAACGGCTGCCCGGCGTGGACAACAAAGGCCACGTCGAGCAGTTCCTGCGAGAGGCGCGAGCGGCCGCCCAAATCGAACACCCCAACGTGGTGCAGGTCTACGAGATCAACCAGCATGAGGGCTGGTGGTACATCGCCATGGAACTGCTCGACTCCGGCAATGTCAAACAGGTGGTCAAGGCCGCCGGCCCGCTGTCGGTCCCCCGCGCGTGCAGTCTGATCGCCGATGCCGCGGCAGGCCTGGCCGCCGCCCATCAGCTCGGCATCATCCACCGCGATGTCAAGCCCGCCAATCTCATGCTCACCCGCCAGGGGCGATGCAAAGTCACCGACTTCGGCCTCGTCCGCCTGGACGACCCCAACGACCCCTTCGACTTCACCCGCAAGGCGGTGGGCTCTCCGGCCTTCATGGCCCCCGAGGTGATCCTCAACCGCCGCCAGACGTCGGCCGTCGACGTCTACAGCCTGGGAGGAACCCTCTTTTACGCTCTGACGGGCAAGATGCCCTATGCGGCCGAGGACCTCAAGAAGTTGCTTCACAAGCACCTGCAAGAACCGGTCCCCGATATCCGAACGCTGCTGCCGGAATGTCCAGCCAGCCTGGCCGCCCTGGTGACCAGAACGCTCGCCAAAAACCCCGCCGACCGGCCGTCGGCAGCCGACGTCGCTGCGGCTCTCCGAGCCGAGGCCATCGCCGCCCAGCCGGAGGATTCAGGCGCCCTGACCCTGACCGGGACGGGTTCTCTTCATGCTCTGCTGGCTTCCCGAATGCGGCTTCCCCTGACGTCGCGTATCCGGGCGGGGGTCCACGATATGGTCAGGACGAGACCTCGCACCGTGCTCGCCCTGGCGGCGGCCCTGACGATCGCGTTGGCGACCCTCTCGGCCTGGCTGTATGTCGCCCACGTTCGGGGAGGACCCGGCGGGACTCCGGACCCGGCCGACCTGGCCAGGCTGTTCCCGGGCACGCCGGAGACCTACGGCCTGTTGCCGCCGGGCGCCCTGCCCAAAGCCATTCCGGCAAGCGTCAAAGGTCCGCCGGCGTTCAGTTGGGTCCGCAGCGTCGCGCCGGGCAAGTACAAATTCGTGAGCACAAGAAGCGGACGGCGATTCTACCCCGCGGATTCCCCCGAGGCGGTCCTCATCCGCACGGAAGATCTGGTCGGTTACGAGACGGCCGAGGCCGCCCGCGCAGACGGCAAGATCCCGGCCGGCATGGATGCCGTTCCGCCAAAGCAGTGATGTGACGTTTGACAAGATCGGCCCCGGCGCAGAAGATGGCCGACTCGCGGTAGGTAGAGAGAGGGCTGCGTCGGGAAAAGGGAGAGAATTCGGTGACCGGCGACTCAATGGCAACCGATCGCGCAGAACTCCGACGCAGCCTGCAGGAATGGGACCAAGAAGTCGGCCTGGAGTTATGGAGAGTGTTGGGGAGCTTCGATGTCCCCGGCGCCAGCTATGCCATGAACGCTTGGTTCCAATCCCGTCCCGCATACGGCGTGAGTGTGCCGAACCTTTGGAAGTCGTGCCTGGTCCAGGGCGCGTCGGGCATCCCGGCCTACTCCGATTGCAGAGCTGCATTTGCTCTGCCATATGCGTCGGACGCTCCCCCTTCCACCAGGGACGCACCCTTGGGGTCCGACCCCATAACCCCAGGCTTGCCCCGCTACGCGATGGACCGCCACGGCGGCGGGATCAACATGCTGTTCATGGACTGGTCGGTCCGCAAGGTGGGGATCAAAGAGCTCTGGACGCTGAAATGGACCAAGGAATTCGATCGGGCGGGCCCCTGGACCAAGGCGGGCGGCGTCCAGCCGGAGAATTGGCCCCAGTGGATGCGCCGGTTCAGAGATTACTAGAGCCCTTCAGGCTTCTTCGCTCCCGCGTTTGCCCGCCCCCCCTCTTTTCAACAATTCGGGATTGACTCCTCCCTCCATCGGGTATAATGGCCGGTATCAGGATACGGCAACAACGTCGAGGGCAAAGGCTATGAAGAGTAGGCATGCTTTTACGTTGATCGAACTGCTGGTCGTCATCGCGGTGATCGCAATTCTGATGGCCATTCTGACGCCCGCCCTGGCCAGGGCGAGGGAGCAGGCCAAGAAGGTCGTCTGCACCGCCCATGTCAAGGGCCTGGGCGTCTCCATGCGGCTGTACGTCGACGATTACGGGGGCAAGACGCACAATTCGCCGAACTACGGCCTCTGGGACAACGCCTACGAGGGAGGCAAGACAGTCATCCAGTTCGGCCCGAACGACGCCATGGCCTACTGGGGCATCGCCTATTACCCCTACGCACCGAGCAAGAAGATCTTCCGATGCCCCTCCACCAAACGCGTGGACGACTGGCCAGAGGACGGCTGGGGATACCCCTATCAGGAGTACTTCAAGTACTGCACCTACGGCCTGAACGGCTACATCAAGAACAAGAAGGTCGACCACGTATTCAAGAAACAGGCCGAAACGATCATCTTCCAGGACCACATCGAGCAACTCCTGGAGGTGACGACCGATTCGTTCACGGTCAGCCAAGGAGCCAGCGTCAATCTGACCCAATGGCGTCCCGGCAGCAGCCTGGTCACCACGTACTGGCGAGACCACGACACCGTGCAGGAGTGCTACCGTCACGCGAACACGTCCATGACCGTCTGGCTGGACGGGCACGTCAGCTCGATCAAGCGAAGCGACGGCGAGGATGTCCCGCGACACTGGTACACCGGCAAATCCACGGATACGGAGTGGTGACAGATGCAGGATCGCAACGGGTGGCCTCACGGGGCGCCGAATCGTAGGGTTTTCCTCGCAGCATTGGCTTTCTTGGCCTTGGCCGGCTGCAAACGCGCCAGGACCGAGACTGACGAGGCCGGGCCGCGGATCGACTCGGCGCAAGCCACCGCGGCGTACAACGCCCTGACGCAAGGCATGACGGCGATCGCGTTCGACGGCCTGACGGCCTCGCACGTGGGCCGCCAACTGGCCATCCTGGCCCGCACGCCGGACAGGGCCGATCCCCCGCCGCCCCCGAGGGGGATGGTCAAGAGGATGGGAGACGCCTCGATCTACACGGCGGAGTTGGCCGAGATCGGGCCGGACAGCATCAAAATCCGGGCGGCCTACCCCACCTCCGGCAACTTCAAGATCATCGAGATCCCGCGAGCCGACATTCAGGCCATCCACATGGGCAAGTGACGGGCAGGCGCGGGTGCCTGCCCCTAGGAAGGGACGCCCGGTTCCTCGCCGCATCCTCGCTTCGCTCACCAGATCCCCGGCAGCAGGCGAAATCGCACCCGGCGTGCGTAATCCGCGTAGCCGGGCAATTCGGCCTGGAGCGCGCGATCCTCGCGTGCCGCGCGGACGAGGAAGACGAAGCAGGCCAAGCCCGCAGGCGCCATTCCCAATACTGAGCCGGCGATCAGCGGACTGCTCAGGAGCCAGAGAATGGCGCCGAGATAGCCGGGGTGGCGGACCATCGCGTAGGGGCCGCCGGCGACGACCTTATGATCGCGGTCGGCCTGTATGCGAACGGTCACCTCGAAATGCGGATTGACGAGCATCGCCCAGGTGACCAGAAGCAACCCCAGGGAAGACATCGCTGTTCCGACGACGATAGACCACGGGCCAAGACTCGACCAGTGGCGTCGGCCGAGGTCCAGACCGATCACCAGGGGCATCAGGTAGAAGCCGAGAACGCCATAGAGCTTCAGCAGCTTGCGGTCCCATGGCTTTGTGTCGGTCTTACGTCGCCACAGCCCACGTTGGTTGAGCAGTTCGGGATTCGCGACCGCCACGCAAACCGCGTTGATCGCCACCCAGGCGAAAGTC
>JAAYVJ010000105.1 GCA_012517265.1 Planctomycetota bacterium
AGGGCGTGTGGACGATTCGGCTGCCCGAGAGCGAACTGGCTCTGCCCAGGCAAAGGAAGGTCGAAATCAAGAGTGCCTAAGCTCCTGCCAAAGGGATGGGCTCGGAGCGCCGATCCGGCTCTCCGAGCCCGTCCAGCCTCTTGAGGAGGCGCCTCGACCGCATCTGAAGGAGGCCGTGGATCGCGTCGATCATTTCTCGGATCCGACGGCAAAGACCTTCAGCACTTCGTCGCCGTAGTGGTTGATGACCTTCACCGCGATCTTGCCTTTCTCCGGCGGGTCGAACGGGCGGCTGGTCGTGCTGTAGAGTTCGCTCCAGGCGGCCTCGTCGATCTCCGCCCGCAGGGCTCGCTTGAGCTTCTCGTAGGGTTCCTCGGCCCCCGTGAAGTAGGCGTGACGGACGAAGAAGCTCTCGGAGTTGTAGTTCGTGTCGATGAACCAGCAGGCGATGTCGTCTGTGCTCGACGAGCGAATCGCCCCGGTCGTCGGGTCGTACACGTCCACGCCCTTGATCTCGACCGTGATCTTGCCGTCTTTGACCTTCTTGATCGCCACGTCCGGCTCGCCGAAGACCATGAACAGGTTGCCCGCCCCAGTCTTCTTCAAGAGGTCCTCACCCATTGACAGGTCCGGGTTCATCCGCACCGGCAGGACGGTGAGCTTGCCGTACCGCTTGGCCTCCTCCGAGACGTGCGGATCGAACGCGAAGCCGCAGACTAGCAGCAGGTCGAACCCGATCCCCAACACGGCCTCCTTCGCTGCCTCCTTCACCAGTTCCGGCCCCACGGTCCCATGCTCCGGCCCGATGCAGACGGCCACCCGTCGGGCCTGGCCGCTCTTCTCCGTGTACTGGCCCTCCGCGTGAATCCAGACGCCCGGATGGACCTCCAGGCGGTCGAACTTGAGCCGCTCGTTCTTGATCGTGTTCTGCACGCCCGCCTTGATGAGGTTCTCGATGATGACGTTGGCGAACTGCCCGCCGCCGATCATCTTCATCGTGGCCCCTTCCTCCCCGACCTTGGCCAGCCGCTTCTTCTCCTCCACGCTGATCGTCCGGTGCGGCGAGAGGCTCTCGACCGTGAACGGGCCGGTGACGCGGACGGTCTTGTTGTCCTCGTACGGCTGGTCGTACAGCGTCTCCGTCTCGGCGTGGCGGGCGATGGCCGCGTCGATCTGTTCCCGCGTCATGCCCTCCTTGATGTCCGGGTTGTTGGCGATGGACTTGAGCGTCACGTGTGGCACCCGCTTGTAGACAAAACCCTTGCGGATGTCGCCCTCGGTCTTGTGCGACGGCGGGACTTGCCCGGTGAGTTCCGCCTCCTTCTTGATCCCGTCCGGCGAGTCGGCCAGCAGGTAATACGGGTACTTCGCCGCCATCAGCCGTGTCCGAGCCAGCGCCAGCGCAACGCGGCTTGTGTCACATGTGATCCAGCGGCGACCCCACTGCTCAGCGACATAGGCTGTCGTCCCACTTCCACATGTAGGGTCAAACACCATGTCCCCGGGGTCTGTCGTCATAAGAAGGCAACGCTGGATAATCTTGGGGTGCGTTTGTACCACATAAGTCTTGGTTTCACCAAAACCAGCTACTGTGTCAGACCATCCGTTCAACATGCTCACATATGGGAAATCCTTGTGATACAGCTTGAAGTAGAGCTTTGTTCCAAGCACAAACAGACGATTCAAGCGGTCGAGCTGCGCCATCCCTTTCTGGTTGGTTCTCCAACTCTTCCCCCCTCTCGGCCTGAACGTCCTCCCGCCGTGTTCAAAGGGAAACGTGCAACTCGCAGTGAAGCCTGATGATTCCAGCACAGAACGCTTGAATAGACGGTCCTTCTCGGGAAACTCATCCAGATTCGCAAGCTCGGCCGTCGTCAGTTCACGATATCGCCCGTCACCCAGGTCACAGAACTTCAACTCGGTGTTACCAGAGAACTCCTTGGGTCGAAAGAGATTGCGATACTTCATCGTGGGCATGTTCTTGGCATACCACACGAGGTAGTCAAAGACGTTCTCGATGTGGCCTGACTCAAGTGGGGTCATGCTCTGGAAATTGATGCAGGATACGAAGTTCTCGCTCCCGAATACTTCATCCATCAGGCAGCGCACCAAGTGAACGTTCTCATCCCCGATCTGGATGAAGATACTGCCGGTTTCGGTGAGCAGGTCGCGGGCGACGACGAGGCGGTCGCGGAGGTAGGCCAGATAGGAGTGGATGCCGAGCTTCCAGGTGTCGCGGAAGGCGCGGACCTGTTCGGGCTGGCGGGTGGCGTCTTCGGCCTTGCCGTCCTTGACGTCGCGCTTGCGGGTGCTCACCTGCCAGTTGGAGCCGAACTTGATGCCGTAGGGCGGGTCGATGTAGATGGTCTGGACCTTGCCCTTGAGGCCCTCCTTCTCGGCCAGGCTGGTCATCACCAGCAGCGAGTCGCCCAGGATCATGCGGTTGGACCAGTTGCCCTCGTGGTGGTAGAAATCGACGCGGTCGGAGAACTCGGCGGGCAGGCCGTTGAAGTCGGAGAAGAGGTCGAGCTGGCCGCCGGAATGGTCGATGTGCGGGAGCTGGTCGATGATCGCCTGCGGGTGGATCTTCTCCTGGATGTAGATGGGTACCACCGGCACGGCGAGTTCCGAGCTATCTTGCTCGTCCTTGCCCTTCCAGACCAGTTGCGGATCGAGCGACGGATCGCGGGGATAGAGCATGGTCTTCGGGGCGTTCTCCTCCTCGGCCACAAAATCCCGCAGTTCCTCGGTGGGGATGTTCTTACGCTTGTCCTTGTGGCGGATGGATTCGACTTTGTTCGGTGTGTTCTTTTTTGCCATAGTTCTTTTATCCACAGGTTTCGCAGATTCGAGCAGACCGGGGAAGAGAAATCATTGTTGAGCCACAGATTTCGCAGATTTTCGCAGATTAGGAGAAGAGACAAAACGCTTGAATTCGAGACTGGGACGGCCGAAGTTCAGGAGCAGGCCCCGCTCCGTGAATTCGATTGCCAGCGCTTCCTGATACACCGCCTCCAGGAACCCCGGCCCAAGTTCCCGGTGTACTGCCATCGCTGCCCCGATGATGGCGTGGGTCTGGTCATCCCTTGAATCTGCGTCAATCGGCGTAATCTGTGGCTCCATTCTCTTCCCTCTTGCTATCTGAATGACATCACCATGCTCTTTCGTGATCCTATTCACCGCTCTGTGATCCGATTCTCTCTCATTCGCCGTCCTCCGCTTTCGGCCCTCCTTCTCCCCGTGGCTTGCGTCGTTCTCTTTGCTTCTTCTTCGCGGCGTGAGGCTTGTCTCGCTCGCCTTCCAGCGCCTTGGCGGAGTTTCGCAGATCCTCGATGTAGCGGGCCTCTGCCGCCGTTTCCGCCTCCAGCCGCCTCCGTTCCGCGAAGGCGTCATATTGGCCGCACGCCCATTCCGCCGCTTCGTCATGGCTCACCGAGCCCGCGTTGGCCAGGACCGGCAGTTCAGTGTCGCGAAGGAACTTGTCCAGAAAGACCTCCCAATCCTGCATCTTGATGTCCTGGCGTCGCTGGGCGCGGAACTCCGCCTGGTCGAGGAACATCACGGTGATTCGGTTGAGAGTGTCGATTTCCTTCTCGGTGAGGTAATTCTTGGCGGTCGCCACGTCGCGCTTGAGCACCCGCCCACCTTTCCAGGCGGTCAGGCCCATGTTGGCCTTGTCGGCATCGGCGCGTCGGCGAATGATCTCGGCGGCGGTCATCCCCGCGGCGGCGTAGTGCATCTTGTTCTGCATCGTCGCGAAGAAGACTTGCGTCTGCTGCTCGTCCTCGACGTAGTCGGTGGCGAGGGCGAAAATCTCCCGGATTCGCTGGTACACGCGCGCTTCACTGGCGCGAATCTCGCGGATACGGGCGAGCAACTCATCGAAGTAATCCGCCAGGCCGCTGCCGCCCTTGAGCCGTTCGTCGTCCAGGGTGAATCCTTTGACGATGTACTCGCGGAGCCGGGCTGTAGCCCATTGGCGGAACCGGGTGGCGACGGCGGATTTGACGCGGTATCCCACGGCGATAATCATGTCGAGGTTGTAGTAATCCAGGCGTCGTTGGACCGAGCGAGATCCCTCTTGGCGAACTGTCAAGTATTCCTTGACAGTTGCCTACGGCGAGAGTTCGCCCTCCTCGTAAATGTTTTGAACGTGGAGACTTATGTTCTGTTTGGTCGTCTGGTACAGCTCGGCCATCAGGTTCTGGGTCAACCAGACCGTTTCATCCTGAAGACGCACCTCCAGGCGGACCTCGCCCGCATCGGACTGGTAGATCAGGATCTTGGCGTCCTTGGGGGCGGGCAGACTCTCGCTCACGGTTTGCCCTCCTGTCGGCTGCGAATCGCCTTCGCAGCGTCCCAGGGATCGTCGATCTCGATGAACGCCCATCGACCGAATCCACCATGGTTGTTCACGGCGGGAATCCAGAGCGTCCGGGCGGTGGCGACCTTGGCGGCCTTGTCCTTCTTCTTCTCGCCGGTGACCTCGATCAGCAGGTTCAGCGGGTCGTCCCGCCCGCGGCCGTCGTCGAGGCAGGCGATGAAGTCGGGGACGTAGTTCTTTGCCTCGCCGCCGAGGGAATAGGGAATCGTGAAGCCGAGATTGTGGTTCTTCACATAGCGGACCACCTCGTCCATGTCTTCGAGCGTCTGGGCGAGCTTCTGCTCCCACGAATCGGTGTCCGCGACGACGTGGGAGACGTGGCACTTGTCGGCCCGCGTGGCGTAAACCGAACGGGTCGTGTCGAAATCGACGTAGCGGGTCGAGCCGATGGTGTCGTAGGGCCGCAGGATGGGCTTGAGGATCGGCTTGTCTTCATTGGCCGCGACGATGGCCTTGTAGATGCGATCGCTGGCGTCGTGGGCAAATTCGACCAATAGGAGCAATTGGGGAAACGTGTTGTCTTTCAGGACCACGCATTCGGCCAACCATCGCTTGGCGATATCGAGCACCTGCGGGAACAGCCAGGGTTTGTCATGCCCCTCGTCGTCGCGGAAGTACTTCTCCAGCGTCAGCTTTGCCAGCAGGAACGCGACCTCATTGAGACGCCGACGCTTGATGTCGTCCAGCGTATGCTTTTCGCTCGTTCCGACAATAGGCGACATCTCCGTTTCAGTAGGGATATCTGCCGTCGAGAGCGCCAGCTTGGAGTCTTCGGTGAACCGGGCGGTGATCCGCTCCCCGTCCAAGTCATAGCGGTAACCGAGCAAGCGGGGGAAGGTGATCTCGCACGCGAGCCGGCTCTCCAGGGCGCGGACGCGGGTCGGGATCGGGCCGGGCTTGGGGTCCTTGTTCGAACCGCTGCACGGGATGAACGAGAACGGCACGCCGTAGACCTCCGCGTATTCCGGCTCGAACAGGCCGCCGTCATTCACGGCGTAGCTCATCCGACGCAACGCCCGGCCGACGACCTGCTCGCACAGCAGTTGCGTGCCGAACGCTCGGACACCGAGGATATGCGTGACCGTGTTGGCATCCCAACCCTCGGTGAGCATCGAGACGCTGACGACGCACTTGACGTGCTCCCCGAGCTTGCCCGCCTTGCCGACGGTGTTCATGACCTCGCGGAGCAGGTCTTCATCGGTGAGGTTCTCAGCGTCCCGGCCGGGGAAGCGAGTACGGTACTCGGCCTTGAATTCGTCGATCTCGCGGGCGGCGATTTTCTTGAAGTCATCGCTCATGCCCTCGCCCGATTCGAGTTGCTGACTGTCCACCAGGATCGTATTCGGCCGCTGGAGCCAGCCGCCGTGATCGTCGTCGTTGCGGAAGATGGGCAGTTGTCCCGCTTGGACGACGGTCTGCTCGCCGATCTGTTTTTCCCAGCCGGCGATGTAGTCGAAGACGAGCTTGGAGACGTTCGTGTTGTTGCAGACGACGATGAAGACAGGCGGCGTGATCCCCTTGGCCCTGGCCTCGGCGTTGTTCTCCCAGAGGCGGTAGTACTTCTCGTAGTTGCCGTAGAGGCTATGCAGGGCTCCCTGTAGCTCGGCCGGAAGACTGGGCTCGCCGCCGATTTCCTCGGTCTTGCGGCCCTTCTTGGGCAGGTCCTCGCGGATTCGCAGCCACAGGTCGCGGTAGGTGGGCTGCTCGCCGGTCATGGAGTCATCGGCCACGGGCACGCGGGGCACTTTGACGATCCCGGCCTCGATGGCGTCGATCAGGGAGAAATCCGAGACCACCCACGGAAAGAGCGTCCCTTCGGGGTAGCCGGAGCCGCGCAGGAAGAACGGCGTGGCCGACAGGTCATAGATGGACTTGACGCCGATCTTGGCCTTCACCGCCTCGATGCCGCTGATCCAGACGCGGGCCTCCTCCTCGCGCTGCTGGGCCTCCTTGCGGTCGTCCCCGCTGAGTTTCACGTCCTCGCCGTCGGGTTTGCGGCGGTAGCAATGGTGGGCCTCGTCGTTCAGGACGACGATGTTCTTCTTGGTCCCCAGTTCCCGGCAGACGCGGCGGACCATTTCGTCCGGGGTCTCGGTGAACGCGCTATTGCCGCCCTCGGCCAGGATCGTCTTGGTGAGCTTGCCGGCGGCGACCTTCTCGCGGAGCTTGAAGGCGTGGAAGTTCGTGATGAGGATCTTCGCCCGGCAAAGCTGGTCCGTTATTGCCTGGGTCGGTACTATGTCCCGCTGGCGGTAGTAGTTCTGCGGATCATTCGGCAGCAGCACCCGCAGCCGGTCGCGGATGGTGATGCCGGGCGTGATGATCAGGAACGTATCGCCGAAGCGGGCGTCCTGGGGATTGGCGAGCTTGTTCAGGGTGTGCCACGCGATGAGCATGGCCATGACGACCGTCTTGCCGCTGCCGGTGGCCATTTTGAAGGCGATGCGGGGCAGGCCGGGGTTGGAGGAATCGTTGGCGGCCCGAAGCTCGTTCTCGATCCAGGCGTCGCCGCACTTGTGGGCGACCTCGGTCAGGTAGATGGCGGTCTCCAGGGCCTCGATCTGGCAGAAGAACAGCTTCTTCTCGCGGTCCGGATCGGTCCAGTACGCCAGCAGGCGTTTCGTGGTGGGCGTCACGCCGATGTAGCCGCCTTCCCGCCAGAGCGTCACGCGAGCGCGGATCTGGTTGACGAGCTTGTTCTCCTCGATCCGGTCCCGGGTCCATTCGGTGTCGAAGACAAGCTGCTTGGAGCCCTTCTTCTTGCGGGGCTGGGCGATGGGGACGAAGTACGAGCTGGTCCGGCGGCCCTCGATGATTTCGTTGGTGATCCCCTCGTCGGTGAACCTGAAGTGCCGGCCCGGCTCCCGGAACGGCGAATTGATGACCGGGTTCTCGATGACAACCTGCTTGACGATGCTCACTTCTCCCTCCGTGGTTCTGCTCGGGCCTCACAACGGACCTTTTCTCCAGTGTTTCGTTCTCATCCGGTGCGAGATGAAACCGCAATCCAGCGCATGATACTCCCGCCCGGCAGGCAAATCAAGGCCCTGCCCGGATCAACCGAGTTCCGGTTGCACGAGGGAACAGGACGACGTCGGATGCCGTTGACATGCGCGTTCCGCTCGGCGCACTTGCGTGGGGGACACAGCCATGTCTCAAAGCCTCTGCGCTTCCGCTTCCTCGGCGGGGTCTCACTTCTTCTGCGTTGCGGCCGGCTCCGACTTGCTCTGTCCCGGGATCTTGGGGGCCGGGGCGTACCATGCAATACATTCGAATTTCCACACGTTGGACATTTCCTTGATCATCATGTCCTTCGTGGCTTCGTCCATGGTGTAGAAGTGCTGCTTGAG
>JAAYVJ010000106.1 GCA_012517265.1 Planctomycetota bacterium
ACCTTGAACAGGATTGTCGAGGAGATCAAAGGGACCAGGAAGTATGGTCGCTCTGGACAGATGAAGAAAATCCCGCACAAGAAGACCACCCGCAGTAAACGCAATCACAGACCACGGGCTGGGCGGCAGAAGACTATATGATGGGGCCGT
Organism: Planctomycetota bacterium; assembly: GCA_012517265.1. GTDB lineage: Bacteria > Planctomycetota > Phycisphaerae > Sedimentisphaerales > Anaerobacaceae > PLanc-01. The sequence continues at coordinate 151 of JAAYVJ010000106.1, forward strand.
GCAGGAGGTCGGCGATCCACGCGCCGGCCTGGTCCGGAGAGCCCGATGCTGCCAATCGTTGGACGAGAGCCCGCTGTCGGTCCGTGAATGTCACGATGGTGTTCAGAGAGAAATCCGCTACGCCGCACACCTCGCGGATGACTCGCGTCAAATCATCGATCCCGACTTCCTGTTTCGCACTGATGTGAATCACCTGCCGCAGATGTGCCGGCAAAGACATTGGATCGAGCCGATGCGGAAGATCGGCCTTGTTCAGCACGGTAATCACTCCGCGATTCACAAGCCGATCTGCCAACGATCTGGATAGCTGATCTGTGGGCTGGCTCGCATCCAGGACCAGCAGAACCAAGTCGGCGCGTTCCAGGGCTTCGATGCTCTTCTCTTGGGCGACATGATCGATCCCGCCGGAAGCCCCAAGCTCGGAGTCCAAACCCGCCGTGTCGATGATCGTGGCAACCAGCGGCGGGATTCGAATCTCCGCGGTCACCCAGTCACGGGTGGTTCCCCGCACATCCGTCACAATCGCTTTCTCTCGACCGGCCAACGCGTTGAGCAGCGTGCTCTTGCCTGTGTTCGGCGGACCGACCAGGGCGACGGTGCAGCCGGAGAGGATTGGGCGGGCCTTGTCGCTGTCGTGCAGAATCTGCCTGGCCTCCGCGGCGATCTGTTCGAGGGGCGTGGAGTCGAGTTCGGCCAGCCATCGCCGGGCTTTCGCGGCAAGGCCCCCTTTCCCCTGGTTGGCGATGAGGGTGGCGCCTTCGACGGTTTTGACCGTCGTGAGAGCGAGCTTCGCCTCGGCCGCGACGGAGTCTCCGGCTCCCCGCGTTATCAACTGCTCGGGCCGGACAAGCTGGACGCCGCGACTGCGAAGCAACCCCATGATGCGGTCGACGATCAGGGGATTGCCGTGACAGTGGATGGCGAACGAGTCAGGTTCCTCACAACCCACGGTGACTTGGTCGATTGTCTGCTGTCCTTCGACGATGTCGCCCAGGAAGATCCGGCCGGCCGTGAGATCGACCGGCTTGCCGTCCGAGCGGCGGAAGATGTTCCGCAGAACGGCCTGCGCCGAGTCGCCGGCGAGGGCAATCGTGGCGATGGCCCCCGCGCCCGGACCGGTCATCACTGCCGCGATGGGAGCCATGGTCAGGACAACTCGCTCTTTTCCTCGATGTGCTTCATGTACGCCAGGACGATGCCTTTGACGACCAGATGCGGCACGTAGTTGTCCACGAAGGGACAATCGTCCTTGATCGTCGCGGCGGCCGAGCCGGTGATGATCGTCTGCGGCCAGCGGCCGATCTGCTCGGCGTACCGGCGGATGATCTCCTCCATGCCTCCGATGATCGAGTAGTACAGGCCGCAATTGATCGCGTCGGCGGTGTTCTTGCCCAGCGGCGCGTCCGGCCGATGGACCGTCACCTTGGGCAGTTGGGCGGTGTTGTCCTTGAGGGCCTGGGCGCTGATCTCGAAGCCGGGACAGATCACCCCGCCCTGGAAGACGCCGTGCTCGTCGACCAGATCGATCGTCACCGCGGTACCGAAGTCGGCCACGACGACGGCGTCCTCGACCACATCGAACGCCGCCGCGGCCGCGACGATGCGGTCCGTCCCCACCTTGCCCGGCTCATCCACCCAGGTCGAGATCGGCAGCGGGATGTCCTCGCCGACCACGCGGATGGTCTCCCCCAGATCCTCTTCCGCGATCCGGCGGACCATGTCGGTCCAGGCGGGTTTCACGCTGCTGACGACAATCACGCCGTTGCGTTTGCGTTCCTTGGAGCTTTCCAGCACGGGGATCTTCCCCCAGGAGTCGACCAGGCACTGGCGAAGCTCCGCCTCCGACCGTCCGGAGATCGAGCGGATGGAGTCCTCCTTGCCGTCGAGGAAGAGCCCGACACCGATGTTCGTATTGCCGATATCCACTGCGATGATGTTCATACGCCACCTACTCTATCCGCGTCTTCCCCGTGCGTCCCGTCGCCCCTGTGCCTCGCGAGACCGACTGTCTTTCGCTACCCGGCCTCTTCGGGATTCACTCCTGCTCTTCCTGCCCGCGGACCTTGCGCCAGAGCAACTCGGATAGTTCGCGGATACCCTGGCCCGTGGCGGCGGAAATCGGAACGATCTTGCGGTCGAGGCGGTCCTGGAGATCCCGGAGACGGGCGCCGTCGGGATCGAGATCGGTCTTGTTGGCGACCACGACCTCGTCCTTCTCCGCGAGCACCGTGCCGTGCTGGGCCAGTTCCCTGCGAATCGCGTGGTAGTTGGCCACGGGGTCGGAACCGTCCAGCGGCATGACGTCGAGGATGTGCACGAGGATGCGGGTTCGCTCGATATGCTTGAGGAAATCGTGGCCGAGGCCCGCGCCCTGGCTGGCGCCCTCGATCAGACCGGGGATGTCGGCCATCAGGAACCGCCGAAAGCCCGGCAGCTCGACGATGCCCAGCACCGGCTCCAGCGTGGTGAACGGATACGGCGCGATCTTGGGTCGGGCGGCGGAAGTGCGGGACAGCAGCGTGCTCTTGCCCGCGTTGGGCATGCCGACCAGCCCGACGTCCGCGATGAGCTTGAGTTCCAGGCGGAGGTTTCGCTCCTGGCCGGCGCCGCCCGGTTCGAACTCGCGAGGCGCCTGGTGCGTCGACGTCGCGAAGGCCTTGTTGCCCTTGCCGCCCTTGCCCCCTTTGCAGACCAGCACCTTCATGCCGACTTCGTTGAGGTCCTTGATGAGCAGATCCAGGTCTTTGTCGTAGATGAGCGTGCCGGCGGGCACCGGAATCACCAGATCGCGTCCGGCGGCCCCGGACCTGCCGCTGCCTTCGCCGGGTTTGCCGACTTCCGCCTTCCAGTGGTGCTTGCCGGCGAAATCCAGGAGCGTGTCCTTGTCCGCACGAGTCTCGAAGTAGACGCTGCCGCCGTCGCCGCCGTCGCCGCCGTCGGGACCGCCCTTGGGGACGAACTTCTCCCGGCGGAAGCTGACGCAACCGTTGCCGCCGTCGCCGGCCTTGACGTGGATTTCGGCTTCATCGACAAACATGGACCACCTATGAAAAAGGGATGGCCATCAGACCATCCCTCGAATACACAACACGCAGGTTGCGTCGATCAGACGACGACGCTGACCTTTCTGCCGTTGAACTGCACCCGCCCCTCGGCGGTGGCGAACAACGTATAGTCCCGGCCCATGCCCACGTTCTCGCCGGGGAAGAACTTCGTGCCGCACTGCTTGACCAGGATCGCCCCGGTCTTGGCCAGCCGGCCGCCGCACAGCTTCACGCCGCGATACTGCGGATTGCTGTCGCGCCCGTTTCTCGAAGAACCTTGTCCTTTTTTATGTGCCATGGCTCAGTACCTCTGCTTTCTCATGCGGGGCCCTGCGAAACCCGACCTTCATCCTGCAGGACGCCAGTCTTGACCAAATCCAAAACCGCGTAAACCAAATACTATAGTGGCGGACGGCCGCCTTGTCCAGCCCTTCCCGACAGATTTTTTACTGGGCATCCAGGATGGCCTTGGCGTCGGCGGTCGGGACCACTCCTCGAATCGCCAGCTTGACCCGACCGTCCGGATCGACGAACAGGCAACTGGGAACATACTGCCCGATCTGGCGGTACGGCTCGACCATCGGGCCGGAGCTGAGCAGGACCGTGTAGTTGATCCCCTGCTCCGTTGCAACGCTCTTCACTACCGCGGCCGGCTCGTTCGAGATGCTCAGGATTTCCAGTTTGTCCTTCGGGTAACCATCTCTAAGTTCTTTCAGAGCAGGGATTTGCAGCTTCTTGCACGTCGTGTGCGTCGTAGCCCAGAAGGCCACGATGACGTTCTTGCCGCGGTACTCGCTGAGCTTGTGCGAATTCCCATCAAGATCCGTGAGGGTGAAATCCGGAGCCAGCGTGCCCCACGATTCCTTGACGATGGCATCCCATCTCTGGGCCGCGTTGTTGATAATCGTTTGCAGGCTGGCCTTGGGTTCGCGGAACAGGTTGGCCGCGGCCTGGATCGGGTCCGCCGGGGGGGTCCGGGCCGCCGGAGCGGCCGTCACATTGTTCGGAGAGGTCGCTGGAGCGGGCTCTTCGCTCTCCCGCTTACACCCATGCAACACGCCCAGGACGAGCACAACCGCCAGGAACAGAGCCGTGATCCAGTAGATGCCGCGTCTTTCTCTTATGGTCATACACAGAACCTCCCTGACAAGGGGCCCCATACACCTGAAAAGACGTAAGAAAACCGCTGTTCAGGGAATATCCGGGCACCCAACATAAGTTCCGAAACTGTTACTATACCCCGGCCACATCGGGCAGTAAAGCCTCAACTGCAAATTTCCGGGCCCGCCGCTTGTCGTCCCGCGCGACATCCCAAAGCGAGCCCAGGGAACGAGGGCAGTCCACCCTCTTGCAGCCGGATTCACGGATCTCCCGCCCTCCCCCAAGAATCGAGAATGGGGATGCTGCCCTGGGTGTGCGCGCACCGACCACCGCTTGCGCGGGGGATTATCCCGACAGCATCCCTTGCCTGTGGGCGCATCCGAGCCACCGGATGTTGAGGGAAAAACAAAAAAAAACGGTTGGAATCTCCCCGTCGCCGCAGGACCCAAGGTCTTTGTCACGGCGGGCCGAGGTCCTGGACATGGCGACAATCGCTCCTCGTCTGCGATTCCTCAGACCTGATTCTGAGTGGAAAACGATCGAGCGTCCGACGCGAGGCATTCTGCGTCCTGGGGCACAACGGGCAACGGCTCACAGGGCGTCAGTTGCCGGCCAGCGGGCTTGAGCGACTCGGACGGGCGGAACCGCGTCTGACTCGCGTCGCCTCTTCGGAGAAAGGCCTGCTTGAGCTTTCTGCTGAGCAACCCGTGCCCCATAGAGACAAGGTAGTTCTCAACCAACGTCTCCCAATCCCCGTCCTTACGGTTCCAGTGTCGATACAGCGTATCGAAGTCATGCAAAACCAGTCGGAAGAAGGGAAACCCGATTCGCATCTTCTCCAGGTCGATCAGAACCGAATCGAACTCGTGCGG
>JAAYVJ010000644.1 GCA_012517265.1 Planctomycetota bacterium
AGCCCACGCGTTATCGCTCTTCTTGCCCGGCGTCGGAACTGCGATTTGCCGGCGTACCCTCTCGTCTATTTTCCCGGACTGGGAGCTGCGGCTTGCCAGTTGGTCGGGTCGTTGCCGGAACGGTCCGGAGCGACGGCGATCCTCTGGAGGACCTGCCCGTCGCCGTCGGCGCCGGCGGGCCAGGGGGCGACGTCGCTGTAGATCACTTCGTCCACGACCGCCCAGGCGGCCGGCTCGGCCGAATTGTCGCCGGGAAGCTGCTTCTCCAAGGCCACTCTTTCGCCTCGGTTCGAGAGACTCCCTTTCCACGGGCCGACGACCGTGACACCGGCGGAGGAAGCGACCTTGTACGACACAAGAAAGGCGACCAGCCGCGAGGTCTCCACCTGCGGATCGAAGCCCACGACCACGACCCGGCCGCCCGCGGCGACCCGCGTGTCGGAGGGGAAATCAAAACTCACGGCCCCGTCGAGACGCCATGCAGTCTCCCCGCCCAGATCGATCTTGCGATTCAGGGGGTTGTACAGCTCGACGTATTCCTCGTTCGGATCGATGGGGTGGTACATGAGTTCGTCGATCACCAGATCGGCAAGCGGATCCGCATTGGCCTGGCCGGGCGAAGGAGCCAGGCGGAACCAGTACTGGCCGCCGTCGGGCAGCCGGCCCCGCGAGACGTCGGGCTCCTGGGCCTTGAACTCCACTGCGTCTGCGATCCGATCCTCGGCCGTGCCCGGCAGATGCGAGAGCAGAAGCTCCTCGCCGTTCCAGCCCAGACCGAAGCCATCGATCTCGAACGCGGCGCAGCCGTGGGCGGGAATCGATCCGCCCGGCAGGGCCCACTTCGACAGGTCTGTGCGGTCGTCGCTGAGATACCAACCCGCCAGATTCACGCCGACATTCGTCGGGTTATGAAGTTCGACCCAGTCGTCGGGCGTGTCGCTCGTCGGGCTCGGATTGGCCAGGAACTCGTTGATCAGCACGCCCTCAACGGGCTCCGGATCATCCCGGCCGGGCGAGCCGCCCAGATACGCGCTCGCCCGCCAGTTGCCGGGGTAGTTCAGCGAGCCCCGGGGCTCGTCGAGCAGCGCCGCATCCAGGGGGACCAGCGAATGCCCGCCGCCGTCGGCCGACAGAGGCCAGCCGGAGCCGTCGCCGTAGTCGAACTCCGCAATCGTCCCGTTCCACGTGTCGACCAGCGAGACGGTCTCGCCGTCGTTGGCGAGCTTGCCGCTGTACTGGCCCGCGACCAGGCCGGCGAGAGCCTGTCCGTAATGAGAGAGAAACGCCTGCTGGTTCTTGACGACCAGGACGAACCGGCCGGGCCCAAGACTCTTGACCGCGCCGCCTGCGAAATCGAACGTCACGCCCTTGTCGAGGTAGACGGTGCTCAGGTCGAGCGTCTCGTCGCCGATGTTCTTGATCTCGATGAATTCGAGAGCCTCGTTGTCGGCGATGGAATCCGACTGGGCGGGGTGGTACATCAGCTCGGTGATCCGCAGATCCGCCAGAATGCCCGCCGCGGCCGGCTCGCCGGCGACGAACTGCACGGGATTCGACCATTTGCTCCAGCGGCCGGTATTGTCCTCCATGCGGCAGCGGACGCGGTAGGTCCGCCCCGGCCGCACGGCGGAGGCCGGGATGGTGATGTCGCTTGCGAACGTCTTGATTTCGTCGCT
>JAAYVJ010000645.1 GCA_012517265.1 Planctomycetota bacterium
ACTCCCGCCGGAACCATCGACCACAGGGGAAACCCCAGCGAGGCCTCCGGCCGCAACCAACATCAATCCTCTCGCCAAGACGCCAAGATCGCAAAGGGGAAAGCAGTGCGATCCTGTTTTCTGGGCGTTCTCTGCGTCGTGGCGAGAGACATAATCCCCCTGATGTCCTGGACTTGTGTGGAGTCGCTTCGAGAATCGAGCATGAAAGACAACGTTCCGAAGGATTGTAGTACAGAGTCGCACGGCGAGCGCCTGCCATGCCGAGAAACGCCGCCGCATGTGACCGTGCATACACAATTGTATCCGCACCCCCATTTAGATACATTTTTGTAGCCGCTTCCACCTGCTCCCCCGAGAGCCGACATTCCCCCCAACCTCTTATCTAACAGCCACTTACAACTCACACTCGCCAGTCGCAAGCCGTGTGGCACGAGGCTTGCGATAGGAGGGGGAGTCCGATTCGGAAACCATGGTCCGAATGTGGACTCGTGGAATTGGGAATGCGTCGCTGGGACGACGCAGAGTCGAACGATCGAGTTGGAAAGGGTAGCAACGTGAGAGGCAAACGACTGTGTAAGCTGTTGATCATCTTCGCCATCCTGGCGATGTCCGTTCCCGCGTGGGCGGAAGAGGCGGCGGCGCCTTCGCCTATCGATGCGCTCAAGGCCGAACTCCAGGGGAACATCAATATCGTCTGGACGCTGGTCGCGGCGTTCCTGGTGTTCTTCATGCAGGCGGGGTTCGCCATGGTCGAGACCGGGTTCACCCGGGCCAAGAACTCCGTCAACATCCTGATGAAGAACGCCTATGATTTCGCCATCGGCACCCTGGCGTTCTTCTTCATCGGCTTCGGCTTGATGTTCGGCAAGAGCAACGGCCTGTTCGGCACGACCCTGTTCGGCCTGTCCGGCATCGAGCAGGCCGGCGGCGACTGGATGTGGACGTTTCTGATCTTCCAGACGGTGTTCGCCGCGACGGCCGCCACGATCGTCTCGGGCGCGATGGCCGAGCGGACCAAGTTCGTCTCGTACCTGATCTACAGCGGCATCATCTCGTTGTTCATCTATCCGATCTTCGGGTCCTGGGCCTGGGGCAGCCTCGGCGGCCAGGGCACCAGCGGCTGGCTGGAGAAACTCGGCTTCCATGATTTCGCAGGCTCCACCGTCGTGCACTCGATCGGCGGCTGGCTGGCTCTGGCCGGCGCGATCGTCCTGGGACCGCGCATCGGCAAGTACGGCCCCGACGGCAAGCCTCGCGCGATTCCGGGACACAACATCCCGCTGGCGGCGCTGGGCGTGTTCATCCTGTGGTTCGGCTGGTTCGGCTTCAACCCCGGCAGCACCACCTCCGGCGTCGGCCTGGCCGGCTACATCGCCGTGACCACGAACCTCGGCGCGGCCGCCGGAGCGGTCACGGCCCTGGTCACCTCGTGGATACTGCTCAAGAAACCGGACGTCGGCATGGCGCTCAACGGCATTCTGGCCGGTCTGGTCGCGATCACCGCTCCCTGCGACGGCGTCTCCCCGATCGGCGCGGTGATCATCGGCGGCGTCGCGGGCGTCCTGGTGGTTCTCAGCGTGCTGTTCATCGACTTCGTGCTCAAGATCGACGACCCGGTCGGCGCCGTGAGCGTGCACTGCGTCTGCGGCGTGTGGGGCACGATCTCCTACGGCCTGTTCAGTCTCACCAGCGGCCTGTTCTACGGCCACGGCTTCAAACAGCTCGGCACGCAGCTCCTCGGCGCCGGCACGGCGGCCGCGTGGGCCTTCGGGCTTGGACTGATCCTGTTCTTCTCGCTCCGCAAGACGATCGGCCTGCGCGTCACCGATGACGAACAGCTCAAGGGTCTGGACATCGGCGAGCACGGCAACGAAGCCTACGCGGGCTTCCAGGTGTTCACCACCGCGTAAGGGTCGAGAATCGATTGGACAAGCGCGGGCCCGAGGCCCGATTCAGGAGAACAGGCATGAAACTCATCATCGCATACATTCAACCGCACAAACTCAATGACGTGAAACAATCGCTGTACAAGGCGGAGGTTTACAAGATGTCCGTGACGAATTCCCTGGGATGCGGACAGCAGAAGGGCTACCACGAGTCGTACCGGGGCGTGCCGATGGAAGTGAACCTGCTGCGGAAAGTCCGGCTGGAGATCGCGGTCAACGACAACTTCGTGGATCGCACGATCGCCGCGATCATCGAAGGCGCCCGCAGCGGGCAGATCGGCGACGGCAAGATCTTCATCCTGGATCTGCCCGAGTGCATCCGAATCCGGACCGGGGAGAAAGGAAACGCAGCCATCGGATAATGTGATGCGTCGCTACCGTCAGACCATCATTTCTGTGCCCTTCCTCGGGCCAGAAGCCGGGCCCTGTCGCCTACGACAGGGCCCCTTTTTCATTTGGTTCTTCACGGAATCGCGGAGAAGGCAGCCGGGTCTGATGAGAAAGGCGCTTTCCCCTCGTGTGTCCCGTGCTCGTGCCGCTTTGGGGACGCTGCCCCCAAGCCCCCGGCATTTTACGCCTTGGGCCAGCAGCATGAGAATGAAAAAGAACGACAGCGGACGACCGATTCCATCTGCCCATTGACGGCGGATTTCGTCTTCAGACGCCGCTTCTTCTGTTTCCATGCTGCTGGCGCAAAGCGTGAAAATGCCGGGGTTTCAGGGGCAGAGCCCCTGAGATGAACTTTCGACCTGCGTCAAGGATCGGCTTCACCAGCGAATGCCGGCCGTCCCCACAATTCCGTGAAGAACCTCTTCTTTACCACTCCCGTCCAATCGCCGCGATCCGCAGGTCGCGGATCTGGGCTGCGGCGTCGAACGAGCCCGGGACTTCCCACCCGAGGTTCATGTTCGCCACGGCGTAATGGTGCGGGTCGGCGTCTTTGAGATATCCTCGCTGGACCGCCTCCGACAGGCCGCTGCGAAGGAACGGCAGCAGGTCCGCGTCGAGCGAGAGCCATCGGCCGTCCTTCATCGGCGTCACGCCCACCGCCCTGCCGTCGACAGTGTAGATGAATTTGCCCGTCGCGTCGCCCTTGCCCACGTCCTTGGCCATATACTCCGGCGGGACGTCGTAGCGGTTGTCGAAGAATGGCACGCCGAACCAGAAGTAGTTGTCGCGGTCCGGCGAGTCCGGGCGGATGTTCTTGACGATGAAGAACATCTGGAACTGCGAGGCGTGGAGTCCCGGATCATATTGGTCCGCGGGCATGCGGCTCTCGCAGTGCGACAGTCGCAGCGAAAGAGAGAAACGAATCGCGGCCAGCTCGTCCAGCGGCCTCAGCACGACCGCGTCCTGTTCGATCAGCAGATGCGGCCAGCCTTCGCCGACGCGACGGATGTGATCTCCGTACTCGGCGCCGCCCCGCACCTCCAGGATCAGATCCCGATTCGCCGAGCCGGGCCCGCCGACGAGGACTTTCTTGCCTTCATTTTCGTAGAATCGGTCGCCGTCGGCCCCCTGCGCACATGGCGTGGCCGCCAGACTGTACCTGGTGGCCCACTGGCACAGCCTCCAGGCGGGAGTGCTGTTCGCATCCCCGACACGCAGAACCGCCTCGACCGCCCGCCCTTTCGAGGAATCGGCGTAACTGAGCAGAAAGCCCCGCCGGAACTGCGGATCGTCAAAAAGGTCCTGTCTTGCCGGCTGTTCCGCACGGATAGTCGGACAATTCGCGAGAGCCGCCAAGACCACGAGAGTCCATCCAACGAACGTCTTGGCCGAGAACCGGGCAAATCCCGGGTCGATCACTTCTTCTTCTCCGCGGTGAATGTCCCGGTGGCCCCCCTGCCCACCTTAGTCCACCGGCCGTCCACGATCTTCAGAACCCCCTTTTCTTTGGTGAGTGTCCCTTCCCAGTTCTGCACACCGTACTGCCCATTCCGCGTGAGCTTGATGTGGTTGTCCATGACGACGACGTCCTCGATCTTGTCGCCGTAGGTTCCCTCGACGAGATCGTCCAGCGTGCCAGAGCATTTATCGCCATCCATTGTGAGCACGAACTCCCCATTGTAGGGACCCTGAGCCCAGGACCACTTGCCCTCCACATCGGAGACTGTGTAGGAAGCGCCGGCCTTGCCCGAAGGCTGCGTCGCGCATCCCGCAAAAAGGGCGGCCAGTCCGAACGTCACTCCGAAGCCCAAGCATCTGGACATCAAGCGATTTGCACTCATGAATCGTCTCTCCCAAACATGGACCGCCAACCATTATCTCCCAACGCGCATTTTCGCGATTCGGATCGAGGACCTCGTGTCTCTGGCGAAGCCGCTCGCCCCAATCGCACACGCGCATTGTAGTGCCCCGGCGAAGAGAATACAAAGGCAAAAACAA
>JAAYVJ010000646.1 GCA_012517265.1 Planctomycetota bacterium
ATCATCAGATTCAAAGGACGCATCGTCTGCTGGGAATAGCCCCCGCTGAACATCACGGGAATCAGCACGATCACCGTCGTCAGCATCCCCGCCGTGACGGCCATCGCCACTTCGCTGGTGCCCTCGCGAGCCGCCAGGGCCGCGTCGGGATGCTTCATCTGGCGGTAGTGCCGGTAGATATTCTCCAGCACCACAATCGAGGCGTCGACGACCATGCCCACGGAGATGATCATCCCTGACAGCGTCACCATGTTCAACGTGTAGGGGCTGAACCAGAGCACCACCAGGCTCGCCAGAAATGCCAGGGGGATGCTGACAGAAACGACTACCGCGGCTCGCATGTCCGCCAGAAAGACGAAGATGACCAGAACCGTCAGAACCACGGCCTGCCACAGCGAACCGCGCATGCCGTTGACGTTGAGGTCGATGAGCGGCTGCTGGTCGTCGGTGATCTCGAACTGGATATCGGGGTGCTGGGCCGCGAGTTGGGGGAGGAAACCCTTGAGGCTCTGGATCGCGCTGACGGTGGGTCCATTGTCCGGCCGCAGAACATTGATCGCGATAGCGGGCTTGCCGTTGCCGTGATAGAGGCTCCGTTGCTCGACCTCGCCCAGACTGACTTGGGCGACATCGGAGATCCGCAGCAGACCCTGGTTGGAATTGCGAAGGGGCAGGTCACGGATTTGCTGAAGATTGGCGAACTCGCCGGTGGTCTTGACCAGATACTCTTTCTGCTGCGAGTAGATCGTACCGGCCGGCGCAGAGACGTTCTGCTTGGCCAGGGCGGCAGCGACCTCACCAATCGACACGCCGTTGGCAGCCATGCGGTCGCGGTCCACGCGGACTTTCACCTCGGGCTGGTGCCCCCCGAAGACGTCCACATCGGCAACTCCGGGCAATGTCAGTATCTCATCCTGGATCTGGTTCTCCGCCAGAAGCCGAATCTCGGCGAGCGTCTTGGTGCTGCCCGGCTTCGGCGACAGGGCCAGCGTCACCAGCGGCCGCGTCGCGTCCGTGATGCGATAGATGCGCGGTTCGAGGATATCCCGGGGCAATTGGGCACGGACGCGGCCAATGGCGTTCTGCACATCCAGGACCGCCTCGCCGATAGGCTTGCTGAAGTCGAATTCCGCATTGACGGAGGAGACTTCGTCGCGACTGGTGCTGACGACTTTCGTCAGACCGCTGAGGGTGTTCAACTCCTTCTCGATGATCTGCGTGATCTTGTCCGCCACGTCCGCCGCGTCTGAACCCGGCCGAACGGTGATCACAACCACCTGCGGCGGCACCGTGTTGGGAAACAAGTCCGTGGGGGTCTTGAAGAAAGCGAACGCACCCAGTGCGACCACCACCAGCACCAGGGCGATCACCACGTACGGGTTCTTCATGGAAAAGGCGGTGATGTTCATTGCATCGCCTCCACCATTTGCCCGGAGGCGAGCTGCGCCCAGCCCAGGAACGTGCTGAGAACCACTTGCTCGCCCGCTTGAATTCCATCGACCGCTACATCATCGCCGCTCGAACCGAGGACATTCACCGATCTGGCCTCCAGATGGCCGTCGCGGACGACGAAGACGTGAGCGTGTCCGTCTGGGGACTCGATGAGGGCCGTTCCCGGCACGAGAGTCACATCCTTGGCGTTGCCCAAGACGACTCGCAGCGGCACGTAGGCGCCCGAGGAGAGACCGTCCACACCGCGCCCGCTGAGGTACACCTCGGCACGTAACATCCTGGCTGTGTTCAGCGACGGAAACAGGTGGGACAGCTTCGCCTCTCGACTCTGCTGTGCCGCCGAATACTCAACCACAAGACCTTCACGGACCTCCGGCAGATCCTGCTGAGGCACGTCAAAACCGAGTCGGAGCTGGCTGCGATCCTCCACCACCATCAGGCTCTTGCCCGGCACGGCCAGGTCGCCAGGGTCCACTCTGCGATGCGACACGATCCCATCAAAGGGGCTGCGGATCGTGCAATAGTCGAGCGTCGTCTCCAACTCCGCCTGTCGGCGTTGGAGAGATTCGATGGATCGCCCGATGGCGGCAGACTTCTGCCGCGCCGCATCGAGCCTGCCGCGGGCCTCGCTGGCCTTGTCAACCGTCCCTTCGGCCTGCGCTCCTGGGATGGCGCCCTTGTCGGCCAGCGCCCGGTCTCGCTGGGCTTCACGGTCCCAGTAGGCAACCGTTCTTTCCAGCGAGTCTACTGTCGCCTGGTTGGAGGCCAGATCGGCCTGGGTCTGCTCGACCTGGGCTTTCATCGCGGCAATGCTCTCTTCGATCTGCCGGGAGTCCAGCGTGACCAGCACATCGCCGGCCTTCACCCATTCGTTCTCGTCGCGCAGGACCTTCTCCACCGATGCCGTCACCCGCGCAGAGACATCCGCGACCCGGATCGGCTCCACAACGGCCAGGTAATCCCGCGTCTTTCGCAGGTCGCCCAATCGAGCCGATGCCACGCGGACCGGCATGGGCTGCATCCCGTACTTGGGGGCAGCGGCCAGGGCCTGTTTCTTGTGCTTGACAAGCAGTACGCCGCCGAACACCAGTGCGGCCGCCACGATCAGAACGATCAGAATGCGAATCGCCTTTCTCAACATTACGTCTGCTCTCCCACGGCCAGACGCACCTGCGCCAGCGCCGTGTTGTAGTCTGCCATGGCCCGGTAGTAGTTCGTCTGCGAATCCAACAGGGCCGACTGAGCGTCCAGAACATCCGTGATCGACCCTTTGCCGATGTTGTATTTCTCCCGCTCGATCCGAAGGCTCTCGTCGGCCGAGGTGACAGCCGTCTCGGTCGCCAGAATTCGCTCGTGGGCGGACTGGACGTTCGATATCGCCGTCTCAACGTCCAGGCGGACCTGGAGTTTCAGCTCCCGCAGCCGATGGCGGGCGGCCGAGAGCCTTGCCTGTTCCTGACGCACGCGAGCATCGATTTGCCCCCCCTCAAAGAGAGGGATTTCCGCCGTGACGCCCACGACGCCCACATCGTCGGACGTGCTCGCTCCCGGCGGACGTTCCGAGGCGTCCGGGGTCCATCGCTCCCCATAGGAACCCACCAGCGACACCGTCGGCAGATGACCCGCCCGCGCTGCGTCGACCGCCTTGCTCTGCGCGTCCAGGGCCGCTTTCGCCGCCAGAAAGTCTTCACGCTGCTGGTAGGCGTCGTCCAAGCTCGCCTCCAGCGGTCGCGGAGGCGACGACTCTGACTCCAGTCGGCCTGCCGTCGAGACAGGAGGACTGTCCTCGGGCAGCCCCAGGAGATTGGCCAGCACGAGGCCCTGAATCTTCAGGACGCTCTTTTCCCGCACCAGACGCTGTTGCAGGTCGGCCAGACGCACCTCGGTGCGGAGGCGATCCACCCTGGCGGCCTTTTCGGCGGCGATCAGATTGTCCACCTGCTTGAGGTGCTCACCCAAGGCCTTCTGCGAGAATTCGAGCGACTCGATCACCTTGCCCTGGGCCAGGATCGAGTAGAAGACGCTCGATACGTTGAAGACCAGTTCCTGTCGGCTGCGCGCCAGACGGTGCTCCGCAGCCTGGCGCAGCAGCTCGGCTGCCTCGATTTCGCTGGTCAGCCGTCCGCCGGTGTACAGAGGCATTCTCACTACCAGTTCGCCGGCAAAGATATCCCGGCTGAAGACACCCAGTTCCCCGTTCTCGCGCACAGGCAGCAACCGCTGATCATCCAAGTAGTGGTTGAAGCCTCCGATGGCACGCAGGCTGGGCAATCGCTGACCCGCCGCAACATCTTGCCGAGCCCGGGCAGCGTCCACATCATAACCCGTGGCGGCCAACTCGGGATTGTTGGCCAGAGCGATGCTGATAGCCTCGGCCAGAGTCACCGGTCCTTGCACTGTCCGTGTCGCCGGCGACGAATTGCTTCCGTCAGCCAACCGTGGCGGCCGGTCCTGAGTCGCCCCCCTCGCGTAGGAGCCGGTCGGCTGATTTGCTGCACAGCCGCAGATCAGTCCTGCCGAAGACAGCAGCCAGAATGTCCTCATCGCGATTCGCATGGGATCAAAAGAATACTCCAAAGATCATGCCGGAAATCGTGGCCATCACGACCACCAGCGATACGAAGACAACGGTCTTGCGGACGCCCATGATGCCTGCGATCACCAACATGTTGGGCAGGCTCAATGCGGGCCCCGCCAGCAGCAGCGCCAGGACGGGCCCTTTGGCCATCCCGGCGCCCATCAAGCCCTGGACAATCGGCACCTCGGTCAACGTAGCGAAGTACATGAACGCCCCGAACACCGATGCAAAGAAGTTCGTCCACAGCGGCCAGATCACGCGGGCGAAGCTCTCGAATCCGCCGCCGCCCCAGCCGGTGATCTCCAGCATTCGATTGGGGCTGTCGCCCACGAGCATTTCGACGTACTTGCTGGGGATCAAACCCTCATGGTCCGGCCGGCCCAGCAGAAAACCCGCCACCAGCACGCCAAAGAACAGCAAAGGCAGGATCTGCTTGGCGAAGGTCCACGTCGCGCCGAACCACTCCTCGCCTTCCCCCTGGCTGGTAGCCAAAGCGATCGAAATGCCGAGAATGCCTGCGGAGAATGGCAGCAGAATCCACAGCCCTTGCATCGGCAGGACAAGAGCCAGCAGCACCGGTGGAATCGCGGCCAACACCACTTTCCACCATTTGACACCGATCCAGAAGATCAGGATCAACCCAAACGCTGCCGAGAAGCCCGCCGTGACCAGCCACTTGTTCTGCCAGATCGTCGTCCAAGTGCTCCGCACAGGCTCCTTGAGGACGATAGACGCCGGCGCGATCTTGATTTGCTCGCCGACGTGCGGACCATCGGTGTATTTCAGCAGATACTCTTGTCCGGCGAATTCCGGCTGCTTGAGGACCGCGGCGGTGAACTCACTGCCATCAGTCGTCTTGAACTGGAAGTCATTCGGCGAACCCCAGTTGGCAAACACCAGCACCGCCACCATCACCGCGAAGAACACGGCGTTCTTCCACAGCGGCCGAGCCACTTCCGGCTCGGGCATGCCCATCTGGCCGTTCGCCTTCTCCACCTCCTCTTTCCGATAGATCAGGTGCATGATCAGGCCGATGATGATGGAGAAACTGATCGCACCGACGGCCCTGGCGATGCCGATTTCCAGGCCGAGAATTCGTGCGGTCAGAATGATAGCCAACACGTTGATGGCCGGACCGGAGTAGAGAAAGGCCGTCGCCGGCCCCAGACCCGCGCCCATCCGCCAAATCCCCGCGAACAGCGGCAGCACGGTGCACGAGCAGACGGCAAGAATACTACCCGAGACAGAGGCTACGCCATAAGCCAGCACCTTGTTGGCCTTGGCGCCCAGGTACTTCATCACGGAAGCCTGGCTGATGAATACTCCGATGGCCCCGGCGATGAAGAACGCCGGCACCAGGCACAGCAGCACATGTTCCCGCGCGTACCACTTGCTCAGGTGCAGCGCCTCCATGATGCCATCGGTGAAGCGGTCCCAACCGACCGGCAGCCAGAAGAACAGCAGGAACACCACCACAATCGCCGCCAGCTTCTTCCACTCACTCTTCCAATCCATACGATTGCTTACCTCTTACTGTCCCGATCCCATCTGTCTTGTCCGTGTGCATCTGGCGACGGCATCCAACTCGACGCACAGTCGTTCGACCACCGGGGAGATGCTGTACACTACCTGTTGGCCCTTCTTCTCACGGCTGACCAAGCCGCAGCCATGCAGAATCTGCAGGTCTCTCGACACCGCCGACTGACATCCGGGGTATCCTGCCACCAATTGCCCCACGTTCTTGGGCCCGTCGCGCAAGGCGTCCAGAAGTTCAATGCGGTTGGCCGAACCCAAAGACCTCAGAAGACCGGCGGAACGTGCTGTCGATAGCTTCCCTGATTGCATCTCAACTCTGCCACTATGCTATGAAATGCTCACATACCGGCCACACAAAAAGCGATGCCCACGACCCATCATCCGGTCACAGCTTCTCCAGGAGTGCTGCCTCTCGCCTCATCTTCTCCCGCAGCGCCTGATCCACGCACGATAGGAAGTTGACAATGCATGGCGTGCGGAGCTTGTAGATCACCTTGAGACCATCCTTACGACTCTCCAGCACGCCGGCCTTGAGCATAACGGACAGGTGTCTGGAGACATTGGATCGCTGCGCATCCACGTGCTCGACGATATCGCAGACGCACTGCTCACCCCGGCTGAGGAATTCGATGATCGCCAGCCGGATCGGATGTCCGGCGGCCTGAATGATCTCAGCCTTCAACTCGTAGAATTTCTTGGTATCTGCATCCATTGGTTCACGTGTTTGGCTCAACAATCGAACAGCTATAACATAGTATACTCACGTACTCACACACAACAACATTTGTTCAGCTTTTTTTTCGCAGAAGATCTTGTTGCGTACGGTTGCGTTTACAAGTTCTTGTCAAAAAAGAGCTTGTGTGCACAGCAAAAATGTGACACCCATCCTGGAATCGACCCGTGATTGTGGCTGGACCGGCCCACTCGGCCTTGGCCTTCTCAACTCCGATTTCAACGCCAAGTTCTCTGAACAGGCAATCAAGGGTCTGCTCGTCGCTCAGCTTGCAGACGACGTTCTGGTTGGCGGCGATACCGGGCAACGTATTGGTTTGCTCGACCGGGAACGTCCCAAGCCGGACTGGAACCCCACGGACGAGGAGGGCCTGGCGTGCATCGAATGGGGCGGCCTGGGGAGAAAGTCACAAGGGCTGTTCTCAGGCGGTTTGTCATGGATTGGACCAAGCCCAACCAATCAGATTCACCGGACGCGCGTGGCCGGCAGCTCATACGGTCGGTCCTACGAACCAACTTGGGCGGACTGCGGGGAGATGACACGACATACGCAGCGGCAGATGCCAGATCACGCGTTCACAGTCCGGCCTGAGGGACCACAAGATACGCATCATTGGAGAGACGACTTATGCCCTGCGGCGGCCGAGGCGCCGAAACGAATGCCGAGGCGGCGCAACATCTCGAATGGAGGATCGCCGCCGATGAGGATGAAGACGGCAGACACGGAAAGTCGTCTCTCGATCTTCGCTCCATCCCGGTGAACCGTCAGAACGACGTGACCCTGCTCGATTCGCCTAACCTCGGAGTCGAGAATCACGTCAAGCCGTCCTTCCTGCCGCAGTCGTTCCACGCATTGGAGATTCCGACGCCGCATCCGAAAGAACTCCGGGCGACGATACGACAACGCGACTCGATTGCCGGATCCGTGAGCCAGAGCGATCGCCGCTTCCGCGGCGCTGTCTCCGCCCCCGATCACCAGTAACGCCTGATTCGCGTAGGTGGCGGGATCATCGAGATGAGAGAAGACGTGTGGGAGTTCCTCGCCGGGGACTCCCAGGCGTCGGGGACTGCTGCGTCGGCCGAGAGCAAGCACCAGATAGCGGGATACGATCTTCTCTTGGGATGTCGTTGATTCCAGCGCGCCGTTGGGAAGGGGCCGGACGTTCAGCCATTCCTCACGTCGGACCGTGATACTCAGGCGATGAAACAGCCCCTCCCACAATTGCAGAAGCTCCTCCTTGCGATACCTTCTGCGGCGAAGCCGGCCGTACAAGGGCAGATCCACGGGTTGAGTCATGGTCAGCTTATTGTGGGGGTACTTCCTCACGGCTCCTCCGAGGCCCTCTCGATCGATGGTGACGTGGCCAAGACCGAGTTGTCTTGCACGCAGCGTGGCGGCAATACCCGCCGGGCCGCAACCGACGATCAAAACGTCTACGGGGGCCATGGAGTCAGGCCTGCCGGCGATGTTCTGGATACGACGGGCGATCTCATCAATCGCGCGAGTCCCCTGGTTGATCCCGTGGCGGACCAGGGCCATGCCGCCCAGTTCTCCCACGATGAAAACGCCCGGGAGGGAACACTCCAGGTTCTCGTCGAGGATGGGAACATCCGGCCTCGACCGGATATCGCCCAGGCTCACGACGATGGCGCCAACGGGGCAGACCTGTTCGCAGTACGCGTGTCCGACGCATTGGGAAGCGTGAATCAGCCGGGCGGTTCCCTCGACGAGCGCCAGCACGCCTTCCGGGCAGATCCGAACGCAGCAGCCGCAACCGATACATCGGTGAGGATTGATATGCGGATGCTGACTCAGCGGCTCGTCAGTGCCGATGCGCTTGGCTTCGCTCAATTCGTCCAGCCACTTGCGGTTGTGCCTGCGGCGGGCGAAATACTCCCACAGACCCAGGAGCAACAGCAGGCCGGCAAACAAACCCGCCACCGACATCGTCAGCGTCCAGTTCACGGCGTCTGCTCCTCCTGCGACGCTGCGGTCCCGTTCCCGGTGACTTGCAGGACTCCGGTCATGCGATCGTAGAGTTGCCGCGTCAGATGGAGATTGTGGAAGCCGCTTTCCTTGGCCTCCCGGAGATCCTTGCGGATCTGCTCCAGCCAGGCCCCGTCACGAGCCGCCATCAACTGCTCGATGGCGGCTTGCCGTCGCTGAAGAGCCTGTGCCCATTGATAGGCCAGTTGAGCGTATTGGTCGTTGTGACAATCGGCGCATCGCCGGGCGTAGTTGTCCATGGATTGCCTCGGCACGTTCATATCGTGGCAATCGATGCACGCCAGCCGGTCGGCGTGAGGATCGGGTTCGACCTGGAGGCGCCGCGCTTGTCCACGAAGGGCGTCGGCCTGGACCTTGTGGCAGGCCGTGCAATCCGAGCCTTCGGCCCGATAGGTCTTGTCGTCGGACGCGTGGCAGTCCTGACATGAAAGGCCCCTGTGGACTGCGTCCAGCTTGAACGTTGTGTGCCGATCGTGATCGAACAGAAGATGGCCGTCTTTCCATCCGCTGTCCTGATGGCAGACACTGCAGGAGTGATCCAGCTTTCCTGCGTGGACGTCTTCATGACAGCCCTGGCACGTCTGCGGGCGTCGCTGATACCCTTGTGCCTTGGGGTCGGGATACCGGGTCGCGTATTCCTTGTCGGCAGAATGGCACTTGTCGCAGGAGACCGCCAGATGCCCGCCGGTCAACGGAAACCCCGTGGGCTTGTGCGTATCCACACTGACGCCTCGCGTTCCTTCCCGCCACTGAGCATCGCGGCCGAGATGGCAGGCCTGACACTCCATATCCCAGCGCGTGCGATGCAGATCGGGATGGCACTGTTGGCAGGTCTTGCCGGTGGTTTTGTGGAACGCAAGAGAACCGGCCGTCTCCTTCGCCGCAGATCGCTCCTTCGAGTCGGCGGTCGGGACCGCATGGCAACCGGCGCAATCCGTGCCGGCGTGGACTCCTTCCAAGACGAAGACCTTGTCATGGCGAAAGCCCGACGCCGGACTGAAGACGGTTTGATCATGACACTCCAGGCAGGCTTTCTCCGACGGCCAGGCGTGAACGTCCACATGGCAGGCCAGGCAATTCTGCGTCAGGCCCAGGAACGTGTGTGTGCGCCGGTGGTCGGGAAACTGAGCCAGAGAGAACGTTCGGCCGAGCTTATCCTGATGGCATTCCATGCATGCGAGGCTGTCGTGTCGTCCTGAGAGCCGATAGTCGCAGTGGGGATGATCGAATGCGTTCGGATCGCCTCCGGGCCAGGACAGAACGCTGACAAGAGGGAACTCGGTTCCATGGTGTTCTGGGTGGCATGGAGCGCAGGCACGCGTCCCGCTTTCGGCCAGGAACGAATGATAGCCTTGCTTGGCGTCGAGTTGGCCGGCGATTTCCGTATGGCAGGCAAGGCAGCCCGCCGTTAGTCCTTGATCCGTGTGGCAACGCCGGCACGAGTGGATATCGCTGTCGGGAATCACCTGGCCGTGGGCATGACTCAGCGCATCGGGGAGCGGGTCCCGCAGGAACAAGTAACCCGCCAGAGCCGCGGTGGCGGCGATGCCGAAGACCAGAGGCGTCCGGGGGTTCAGCAGCATCAGGGTTGGCCCCCCAGAATCCAGAGGTTGCCAAAACGGATGCCCACGACGATGTGCAGGACCACGGCCGCCAGCAGGAGGATCGCCAGCCAGC
>JAAYVJ010000647.1 GCA_012517265.1 Planctomycetota bacterium
AAGCTCAACCTCCAATCTAATACCGTGGTCCCAGGATCCTGCCCAGCCTGCCTTCGGCGAGTTGCTCTACAGAATCCGCCCTCATCCCGCCTGCCACGTTGCCCTTCCTGCGCCGCAACGAAATCCTGATCGGGGTCGAATGAGCAGTAGACATCCGCGCGGGCACGTGGCAACATGTCTATCCGTGTGCGGCGACAGCCGGCGTGAAGAAACGTACAATCTTCTGCAGGAGACCGAAAATGGCCGTGGGTCGCGTTCGATGGATTCGCTTCACAGTGACTGCGTGGGTTTCATGCTGTATCGCGATCGCACAGGTAGCCGACGCGGCCAAGAAGGCAACCGATTCGGCCTGGTTTCATCGGTCGTTGGTTGGAATGGAGGTCGGACCTACGGGGGCGCAATTCGGGTACAGCGATCCCAATGATGCTCGCTACTGTTCGCAATTCAGCGGCACGGAGATTGTTCGTCGCTGCGTGTCCGCCAACTGCGACTATCTCGTCATCTGGGCACGCGACGGGGACTACGCGTACTACGAGTCCGGGCTGCTGCCGAAGGCCCCTGGCCTGGGCGAGCGAGATCCATTGCGGGAGACGGTGGAGGAGGCGGCCAGATACAAGCTGCCGGTGATTGCCTACTGCGTGGTGCAGCAGGGGGGGCACTACCTGCGCGAGCATCCGGAGTTCGAGATGCGCGACCCTGCGGGCAATAGGATCGGCCGTTTCTGCTACAACTCCGGCTACCTCGACGCGATGAAGCAAATCGTGGCCGAGCAGCTCGCCTACGGCATCGCTGGCTTTCACATCGACATGATGGACCAGGGCTTTGGGCCTCCGTACGGCTGCTGGTGCGAGCACTGCCGCAAGGCGTTCGAGGCCAAGCACGGTCATCCCATGCCTACGGGCGTCACCTGGGACGAGGAGTGGGACCACATGATCGAGTTCCGCTACGCCACGAGCGTCCGGTTCGAGCGGGCGCTGTACGATCACATCAAGTCGCTCAATCCCCACGCCACGGTGGACTTCAACTATCATGGCAATCCCCCATTTTCCTGGGAGGTCGGGCAACGGCCTGTGCAGCACGCCGGCAATGCGGATTTCGTCACCGGCGAGACGGGGGTCTGGGGTTTCAGCGCCTTGGCGGTCGGACTCAACGCCGAGTTCTACCGGGCCGCGACGCCGGGCCTGCCTGTTCAGGTGGCGATGCAGCGCGGGGTGCGGATGTACCATGACCAGACGACGCGTCCGCTCCACGATATCCGCTGGGAACTCCTGACGCTGCTGGCCCACGGCGCCTTTGTGACGATGGTGGACAAGACCGGCTTCGATGGCTGGCTCGACCCAGTGGCCTACGAGCGAATCGGGATCGCATTCAAAGAGGCACATGCGAAACAGGCCCATTGGGGACACGAACCCATCGCCGAGGTCGGGATCTATTTCAGCAGTCGAACGCGTGACTGGCTTGGGCGCGAGCAGGCGGCTGAGTACTTCCAGAGCTTCCAGGGTGCCCACAAGGCCATGGTCTATGAGCGCATTCCCTGGGGCATTCTGGTGGATGAGAATGTGACGCCGGAACGCTTGCGACGATTCCCCGTCGTGCTGCTGCCGAACGCAGCAATCCTCTCTGAACGCGAGATTTCTCTCTTGCGGGCTTATGTTGACGCAGGAGGCAATCTGATTCTGACGGGCTTCTCCGGCATGCTCGGTTGGCGAGGCGAACCCCAGGAGGAGTCGGCCTTGGCCGAACTGGCCGGCCTCCATCTGGTGCGGCGGCTCGCGTCGTTCGACAATTGGGTGCGATTCGCGGGGCACTCCAAGGGGCCGGTTTCCATGCTCTGGCAAGGAAGTCGGGAGGAGTGGCCCTTCCTGGTCAAAGGTCCCGCTGCGGTCCTGGAGGCGACCTCGGCCCAACCGGTCGGCGAACTCTTGGAACCGTTCCGCACTACGCGCCAGCGGGAAGGCAAGGAAGGCACAGACTGGCCCATGAGCGCTAGTTCCCCGGTCGGTCCGGCTATCCTGTTGAACGGGATCGGCAAAGGCAAGGTCCTCACGTTCGCCTGCTCGCCCGATTACGCCACGGCCAGTGAACACCACATCGTGGAGGCGCGTGCACTTCTGGCAGACGCTGTCCGATTTCTCAATCCCAATCCCAGGATTCGGATTACGGCTCCCAAAACAGTGGAAGCGATTGTCACCGACGATCCGGCCAGCCGGACGCTCCGCGTCCACCTGCTGGGATATAACGCGCCGCCGCAGACAACCCCGCCCAAGGATCGGCCCTATATCCTGCCCGGCCTCATTGAAGACACTCCCCTGTATCGGGCGACGATTGAGCTCACCGAGCCGATCAAACGGGCCACCGTCTTCAACAAGTCTGCGGTCCTTCGGCGGCACGGCCGGAGGTTGGAAGTGACCGTCAATGATGTTCACGAAATCGTGATCCTCAGCTACTGAATCTCATGTCTTTCCCGGAATGAACCGTGCCGGGAGCCGAGGTTGGCATGGCGGGAATGCGCAGCAGCGCCGTCTTCGGCTCGCAGGAGAATGTCGGTTCTCCTCTCTGACGTGGAGTTCCTTGAACGTGAGCGATTGTGAACCCTCGGTGAGGGTCTTGGCGGCGTATTCGAAACCTCGTCGCGACGACACTCCACGGAGCAGGAGGGATTCGAACCCCCACAGCCTCTCGACTCGACGACTTTCAAGACCGTCGCCACGAGACGACACACCTTGTGTTGACAATGACTTAGAACAAGAGCCGCCGCCGTCTCCGGGCGATCAAAGAACTCGAAGAACAGGGCGGAGGCGGGAGGTTGTGGGCCGGAGGGCTCCTTCGCTTTTCTGCTTCAATCCCACGAGTCACCTGGCAGGGACCACGGTTCGCATTTTCATGTTCCCATCCATCCACTCCCGCGGCGTCGAACCCGAGCGACAAGCGACGGGCGACGACCGACGGGGCATGGGTCACGGCTATTTCAGAGTCACGTCCAGGTACACGGAGTGGCGGCCGTAGGTTTCGTAGAAGGGCTTGAGGTCCGCGTCGTCGATGCGGAATCGCAGGGTGGCCGGATCGCC
>JAAYVJ010000648.1 GCA_012517265.1 Planctomycetota bacterium
CACGCGCAGGCAGTTCGTCAAAGGGTCAATGGCCGCGGGCCTCGGCATGGTGATGGCGGGGCCGCTGTCGCGGGTGAGGGGGGCCAACGACGAGATCCGGGTCGGCGTCGTGGGGATCAACGGGCGGGGCGGGTCCCACATCAGCGCGTTCGAAGAAATGGAGGGCGTCCGGGTGGCGGCGCTCTGCGACGTCGACAACAAGGTGCTGGAGAGCAGGGCCGCGGCTTTCGAGAAGAAGTACGGACATAAGGTCGAGACCTACGTCGACATCCGCAAGATGCTGGAGAACAAGGACCTCGACGCGATTTCCATCGCGACGCCCAACCACTGGCACTCGCTGGCGACGATCTGGGCCTGCCAGGCGGGCAAGGACGTCTACGTGGAGAAGCCGTGCAGCCACAACGTGTTCGAGGGCCGCAGGTGTGTCGAGGCCGCCCGCAAGTACCGCCGGATCGTCCAGCACGGCACGCAGAGCCGCTCCAGCAAAGGCTGGGCCAGGCAGGTCGCTGCGATCGCCAGCGGCAAGTACGGCAAGCTGCTGGTCTCCAAGGGCGCGGCATCGAAGGGTTCGGCGACCGGCCGCTGGAGCATCGGCTTCAAGCCGATCCAGGACCCGCCGGCCAATCTCGACTTCAACCTCTGGCTCGGCCCGGCCGCGGAGCAGCCGTATCATGAGAATCTCGTGCACTATAACTGGCACTGGTTCTGGAGTTTTGGGAATGGCGAAATCGGAAATCAGGGGGTGCACGAAATGGACAAAGCCCGATGGGCGATCCCCGGCGCGACCTTGCCGAACAGCGTGATCAGCATGGGCGGGCGGTGGGTGAACTCGACGGAGGGGCATCCGCCGTTCACAGACCAGGCCGAGACCCCCAACTGCCAGTTGACCATCATGGACTTCGGCGGGACGCTGCTGGTGTTCGAAGTCCTCGGGCTGGTCGATCGAGTCGGCTTGGACGGCAAGAAGTACCCCAACAATGTGGGCAATGAGTTCTACCTCGAGGCCGGCCTCATCCGGGGCGGCAAGTTCTATCCGAAGAATTCCGACAAGGCTGAAGAGCTGCCGGACGTCGATGTGAAGTTGGGCCCGGGCGACCACTTCGAGAACTTCATCCACGCCATGCGCAGCCGCAGGATCGAAGACCTCAACGCCGACATCCAGGAAGGGTATCTATCCTCCGCCTGCTGCCAACTGGGCAACATCTCGTACCGCCTGGGCGGGCAGGTGGCCGGCAACGCAAGGCCCGACGTCCTGGAAAGGCACGAGGAAATCGCGAGATCGTGGGACCGGATCGCCGAGACCGCCAAGGGCGCGATCGGCTTCGATCTGGCCAAGAACGCCTACCAGCTCGGGGCGATGCTGACGTTCGCCCCCAAGACAGAGAAGTTCGTGGGCAACCCCAAGGCCGACGAACTGCTGACCCGGCCCTATCGCGCGCCGTTCGTCGTGCCGCAGAACGTCTGACAGAGGCTCCATCGCATTCGACTCCAAGGGGCATTCCGCCGAACAGGTGGAGTGCCCCCTCGGTTTTTCACCATCCGCACGCGCTCGCCGAGCAGGGCCTAACCGAAAGCCCTCTGCAAAAGGATCCCGGCGACGATCAGGATCAGCCCCACGACGGTCGAGGCCTGTATCTCCTCGCCCAGGACCAGGCCGATGAGCAGCAGGGACAAAAACGGGACCAGGTAGATCAGGTTCACCACGTGCGCGGTCGTCTTGGCGCTGCGGAGCGCCTTGAGCCAGACGAGAAACGTGATCCCCATCTCGAACAGGCCGATATAGACCCCGCCCAGCAGACCTTGCCAGGGCAGGGCGCCTGCGCTGCCGAGCGCCAGCACCAAACCCAGGACGTACCCCGTGGCGAAGAGGAAGTTCGCGAACAGTCGGACGGCTTCGTCGTGCCGGTCCTTCGTATTGAGCACCCAGAAAAGGGCCCAGACGACCGTGCTGCCCAGCGCCAGGGCCACGCCGGGCCCGCTGGTGAATCGAAAGGCCAGGAGGTCCGCCGGCCGGTGCGGGTGGGTCGCGATCACGATCACGCCGAGGAAGCTGATGAGAATGGCCAGGATGCTCGCCGGCCTGATCCGCTGGTGCAGGATGGGGATCGACAGCAGCACGAGCGTCAGCGGCCAGACGAAGTTGATCGGCTGGGCCTCCTGCGCCTGCAGGAGCGAATAGGCATTGAAGATGACCACGTAGTAGACGAAGGGATTCAAGAAGCCCAGACCCGCCGACCAGAGCCAGTCCTTCCGTGTGAAGAGCCGCAGCAGACGCAGTTTGTTCGACGCCGCCAGGTAAAGGAACAAGACCGCAGTCGAGGTCGCGGAGGCAACGAGCAGCAGGGGCAGTACGTCCAGATGGCGCAACGCGATCTTGAACGCGGAGGCCGCCGTGGCCCAAAGGACCACCGCCGCCACCGCGTAGGCATAGGCCAGCTTGTGTTGTCGGTCACCGAGTTGCACGGGGCGGCATTATACCACAGGCCGCAAGGGCGGTCATGTACCGCCGCAGGCGCAGTCGGGAAGCACACGCCGCGAGAATGACCACGAGGCACGGATCCCGGCTGGAAGCAACCG
>JAAYVJ010000649.1 GCA_012517265.1 Planctomycetota bacterium
CACTTCCTCGGTCTTCTTCCCGAGATCAAGGACCATGCTCAGTCGATGCAGACTCGTCACGACGGTATCCGAGCTCTCGGCGAGCATGCCGTCCAGAACCACGAAGGGAAGATTCCGAGACAGGGTCAGGCGGTCGATGGCCCCGGAAGCGTGGTCGATCTGGATTGCATCGCCCTGCCCCCACGTCGGATGCTGAACGGTCAATCGTCGCACTCGCCCATCCCGGCTCGCCAGCGTCCCCCGCTCCACGAACGTCAGGCCGCTATCGCGGGCCGTCACGGAGAACGTCATCGTCTGCGTGTCGAACTCGACCGTCAGGAACTCGTTCTGAATCCTCAGAGAGTCTGATGAGCCGGCGAATGCTCCGTTCGCCCAGCCGTACGTGCATACCATCAGCACGCCCACAATCAGCAGGGTTCTCTCACGCCTCATGTGCTTGCCTCCATGGTCAATAGAGTCGATAGATCGTGGGGCGGCCCTGCCGGGGGCCGTCGAAGAGCACGAGCACCGTCACGTGGTCCTGAGCCTCCTCCAGGACCAGCATGGCCTCCGCCTTGCCGACCACATCGGGAATCGGCCCGATTTTGTGAACTTCGGCACCGGCTCCGTCCCACGCGACCATGAGGAACTCGCGGTCCTGGGCGTAGTCGACGGACTGGGTGTATTTCTCCGAAGGCTCCGACGCGGAGTTGCCCGCGATGAGGAGGAACCCCGACCGCACTGCGACGATCTCCCGGACGCCCAGGCCCGGACCCATTTGCAGCCTGTGGAGCGTGTACGAAGGCTGAGACTTGCCGCCGAACACGTCGTTGGCCCCGACCTCCAGGACGAAGGCGTTGCCGTCCAGATTGGGGCCTCGCAGCCCCACGAACAACCGGCCGTTCCGCGCGGCCAGCCCCTCGATGTTCACGCCCCGGAGCTGGAGGGGTTTGGCGAAATATTCCCCGAGAACGGGGTCCGCACGCAGAATATCGGAGAGGCTCGTTCTCTCCAGGGAGAGAGGCCGGGTCGGCCTTCCGGTGGCCGGATCCACCCCGAGGCGAAAGAGGCTGCAGCGATTGCTCTGGACTTCCCCTTGTTTCTTGGAGATGCCGTGCGAGCCGATGATGTAGTAGCTGTCGCCTTCGGCCGCGATGGCCTCGATATCGATCTCGTCGCCCGAGGGAGCCAGCGAGACGGTGTCCCGCACGCGCAGGGTCTTGTCCTTTCGCGAGATCTCGATCACCTGCACGTCCCGCGACTCGTCGGCCCCGATGAGCCCGAAACGATCGGAGATGCACGCGATTCCGCTGAGATCCTGATCCTCGGCGACCTGTCCGCGAAACGAGTAGCGGCCTTCCTCCTTGATGCGGGTCCATCGTCCCGGCGGGTTCGACGCTTGCGGCGATGGGGATTCCGATTTCCCGCAGGCCGGACCGACCACGAGAATCATCAGGAGCGACAGAAGACCGGCAACGTGAGTGACTATTCTCTTGTGCATGGGCCTAATCTACTGCGAAAGCGAGCCGCCCGCAAGCACGGGTTGCTACGGAATCACGGCGGTCTCCATGAGCTCGCCCATGGTGTTATATGCCCCGAGCGCGCCGCCGCTCACGCCCTCCGGCAACTGAGCCTCCCATGTCGTCCAATCCTTCCACACGACATCCAGCGGAGTGTCCGTCGCCAGGTCGCGGATCTCCTGGACCGTGATCCAGCCCCGCCCCGTGAGGGTCCGACCCGATACGGCGAGGACTTCGAAGGGCACCCTCCCGGGCACAGCGGCCAGGACCTGCGACATGGCGTTCGCAGACCGCATGTCGATGTAGTCGAGCCAACTGGCCCAGGGCTGTTCGGGAAGCAGCGTGGAGTAGTGCCCCGCCCAGTGGGTCATGTACCGGCGGTTGAAGCTCGCGGTCAGGAAGTCGTAGACGCACCCATAAAAGAATCGATCCCGCTCCACTGTCTGCGTGAGCTTGCGGAGCGTGGAGTTTCCCTTCAGCGACACCGAACCGCTGTAGTAGTCCAGATCGTGCAGAAAGAAGAGCATCCTGTCGTCGGTCGGGCGGTGGTAGAACAAGGCGTTGTGAGCCGAGCCGCTGATCCAGTTGTCCGAAACGCCGACGACCGATCCGATGGCGAACGCCCGCAGCCACTCGGGAACGTCGAGATACCGCTCCGTGGCCTGATTGAAGGCCGAACCGCCCAGGCCCAGGGTCTGCGTCATGCGGATGATGGGTGCGTAGTTGTCCTGGTCGCGATGGTTCTTGATGAGGAAATGCCAGCGGTATTTCTCGCGGTCCTCGCCGAGATAGGTGGAGACGTCCAGACCTGAAACGCCGCCGCCCTCCTGGGGGATCTTGAGGCCCTCGGGATCGTTGCCCACGGTCGCGGTGAGCGGATAGATCAGTTCGTACTCGAAGAGTGTTCCGTCCCCGCCGGCGTCGCCGTACATCTCTTGGCAATACAACTGCTCGTATCGGGCCATCTGCACCTCGACGCCGCTGCTGTGCTGGTCGTTCGGCGCGATGATGTAGCCCAGGTCGTGGTACTTGGAGAAGCCGCCGTAGCGGTTCATCGCCGCGTGGAGCAGCATCTCCTGCTGGCCGACCTGTTGCCCGTTGGACCGGTCGAAAGCGAGTTTCTCATGAACTCCTCGGAACGGGTACTCCGGGCTGAACGTCACGGAGAAGCCCACGCGGGTGGGCTTGGGCCGGCCGTGCTCGCTGCTCTTGAGATGCACGCCCACGTCGTAATAGGCCTCCCGTTCGTTGTAGATCAGCGTGGCGCCGATGTAGTCGTTGCTCATCAGATTGGTCGGGTCGTAGAGGAAGTCCCGCTGCTCGTTCCGCATCACGATGCGATAGTTGTGCACGCCGGTGGTCCGGGCCTTTCCGTCCGCGACG
>JAAYVJ010000650.1 GCA_012517265.1 Planctomycetota bacterium
AATCCGTCGCTTGTTGAAACACGTGACCCGTGCCGCGTCTGAGATTCCGTCCTCAGATCCCCGGCCTGGTCAATCTGCGGATAATCCTCGTGGGCCGCGACCGGCACCCTTCCGGTATTATGGCAATGCTCGGCCTCCTTGTCTACGCCCGTCCGCCCTCCGCAGCCCCCGAAACCACGGGTCACAAGTTGCCGGTCACATGTCGCGGCCCTGCGAAATACGAGCGACAAGATACGTTCTTCCGGGGTGCTCAATGAACGATCACTCCTGTGTCTATCGCCTGTTCGTAACCATCCGACGGAGTACATGGAGGGATAGGTTGAATGTTCAGGCTTTGGTTCACGGCTCTATTGGCGGCGTGGAGGAATCGCGATTTCAGACCCGAGGGGTTTCAGTTGCGGGGGAGCAGTTCCTCGATGCGGCCGGCCGGGTGCGTGCTGATCCGCGTCAGGATGTCACGCAGGCAGGCGAACGGATCGATCCCGCAGAGCCTGCAACTGGCCGCCAGGCTGTAGAGGAGCGCCGCCCGGCGGCCGACGAACAGCCAGTCCTTGCGGCCGATCGGGCCGGATCGCTGGTCTGAGCGTCGAAGAACTTGCGGCGGGTGGAGGCCCAGCAGCCCGCCTCCCTCGCACGGCCCCTGGCGAAGATCGCATCGCAGCCTCTGTAGGCATCGGCCTGCGCCCAACCTCCGTAGTCCCCTAGGAACCGCACCGGACCTTCCCGGCTGTGGCCGCTGGTGTAGTCGAACACCACGTGCGCCCGCGACCCCTGTCCCGGCCGGCCCCGCTCAGTCCGTGTTGGACGGTCATGTGCATCGCCCTGCTTGCGGTGCTACTTGACCAGCCTCGCGATGTCGCGGAATTGCGGGTGCTTGGCGGTCTTGATCAGCTCGAACAAGACCATTTCGGTGCTGCTGACATTGGTCCCTTCGGCCGAGAGGCGGTCCAGGGCGGTCTCGCGATTCTGCTCGGTCCGCGACGAAACCGCGTCGGCGACGACCGTGACGTCCAGGCCCCCTTCCATCAGGTCCATCGCGGTCTGGTAGACGCAGATGTGGGCCTCGATGCCGCAGAGCAGGACCTGCTCTTTCCCCAGGGCGTTGAGTTCCGCGGTGAAGCGTTCCTCGCCGCAACAACTGAAGCAGGCCTTGTCGATGGGCTCTTCGCCCGCCAGCAGTTCGGCGATCTCCGGCACGGTGGGCCCCAGCGACTCGGGAACCTGCTGGCACCACAGGATCGGGATGTCGAGGATCTTGGCCGCCTGGATCAGGATGCGGATGTTCTTGAAGAGGGATTCCTTGTCCACCATGAGCTGGGCGAGCTTGCCCTGCACGTCGACAACCACCAGACAGGCGTTCTGAATCTCGAGCATTCCGTTGTTCCTAAGAAAACATCAGTTCTCATGTGTGAAGTGCAGAGGGTAAGGAAAAAAGCCCGAAGTGTAAAGCCCAAGATCGACTCGCGACGCTTGAGACTTCACACTCCGGACTTCAGATTTCCAAACAAAGCGCCTCCGTGCGCGACGTCCAGTTATCTGGTGGTATGGAGGAGGACAATTGTCAAACTGGCCTGCGCCGTTCCCTGTGCAGGAGCGTGTGTGGTGGCATTCGGTTTTTCAGGACCGGTCAGCTTGGGCATGGGAATCGTCTGCATCGCCCAGAGACTGCCCGCATCGCTGTCGATCATCTCCGGCAGTTCGCCGCCGGGCATGGTCCTGGCCATGTGGTTCATCGCAGCGTACACCTGGGCCGTCTGGATCGACGCCTCGGTGCTGTTGCGGACGACCACCGCGGCCATCTGGTCCGGCGTAACCTCATCGACGGCGGCCGCGGGCGTCCCATCGGGACGGTCCACGCGGAGGGACGCCGAGTCGATCGCGTCCCAGACGCCGCCCAGCGCCGCCACCAGGCGGCCGATCTCCTCGCGGGAGCCGACCACGCGATAGACGCTGCGGTTGCCCATGATCTCCGGCCTGGCGAGGTTCTCCAAGCCGCAGTTGAAGATGCTCTGCTTGATGAACGCATCCGTCGGGACGAACATCCGGGTTTGTAGCTCCAGTCGGCCGCTGAACCCCTTGTCTTCGACCAACATCGGAGGCATCCGCCCGCCGGTGTCGCCCGAAGCGGTCTCGGGATTGGCCACGGCCACAGGAGGCAACGGCTCCGGGCCG
>JAAYVJ010000107.1 GCA_012517265.1 Planctomycetota bacterium
ATCACTGCACAGACTGTTGGCCTTGGCCTCGGTGCTCGCCTGGGTGAACTGCGGGATAACGATTGCGGCCAGAATGCCCAGGATGACCACGACGATCAGGATTTCGACCAGGGTAAAACCACGTTTAGCTTGCATTCGTATTCCTCCTCACTGTGAGATAGATAGGTGAAACCGCCCATGTAAAGGCTACTTTTTCTGGTACCTGTGATGCTATCGGCAGAACCGATCAGCCACTTAACCGACGTGCTTTGCTTGAGTCGCGAGTCCTCCCGAAGTGAAACGAGCAACCAACTGCACACCCCTGACAGATACTTCCATGCGAATGTTTCTGAAGACGAAATTCGGGAGCCTCTAAGGTGCGGCCCCGGAACAGGCCCGGCCGCGTTATCTGCGGCTCCCACTCAGTCCAAGCAAATCATAGAAAACAAGCCGCAGGGGGCCAAACGGAGGGAGGAGAATTTGTGTTTTTTGCAGGTCGCGACTGCCTGGGATTACCCGATGTCCAGATACGGGGGCAAATTCGCCAGACGCAAAGTCCGCGTCCGTTCTCCGCCATGCGTCAGATCGATGCGGATGTACCCCATGTCGTGGATCACCGGCTCGATTTTATCCGCCCATTCGATCAGGACTACGGATTGCGGATAGCAGAAGTCGTCGAACCCGAGCATCTCGAACTCCGCCAGAGACTCGATCCGATAGGCGTCGATGTGATAGAGATCGAAACGGCCGCTGTACTGATTGACGATGACGAACGTAGGGCTTGTGACGTTTTCGCGGTCTAGAGCGCCGGCGCCGGCCGCGATGCCCTTGATCAAATGGGTCTTGCCGCTGCCCAGAGGCCCGCAGATCGCGAAGACCTCGCCGCCCCGGAGCCGGCTGCCGATCCGCCGGCCCAGGTCCATGGTCTCTTCGGCCGAATGCGTCGTGATCGTCGTTTCCATCTATGGAATCCCCAGTTGGGCAGGATAATAGTAGCCTGACGTCTGCGCCGCCACGCCCATGCGATAGAGATGATCCTGCAAGAGGCAGGGACGCCGGTCCGGAGCGGGGATCGTCGTCGTGTAGATCCGCAGCTCGCCCTTGACGCAGGCAATCACCTCTTCGCGGTGGTCGCCCAGGCAGTCCAATACGGCGACGACGCGGCCTTCGATCGGCTGAATCGCTGGCCCCGGCCAGTCCTGGATCGATTTCCCCAAGATGACCTCCTTCTGCGGATCGCCGTCCCACCACAGGGGCCGGGGCGTCAGGGGTAGGTCCTCGCGGAATTCGATCAACTTGCCGGAGGCGCTGTAGAGCCATCGTTTGTTGAAGTCTCGTTCGCCCGCAAGGACCTCCATGCCGGGATACTCCGCGAGCACATCGGCGGTCATGCCCTGCCCGTGAAGATGAGCCGTGGGCTCCTTGTGCGTCCAGAGCTTGCGCCCTGTCGCAGCGTCG
The DNA here is from genome assembly GCA_012517265.1 of Planctomycetota bacterium. Lineage (GTDB taxonomy): Bacteria > Planctomycetota > Phycisphaerae > Sedimentisphaerales > Anaerobacaceae > PLanc-01. The sequence continues at coordinate 1,438 of JAAYVJ010000107.1, forward strand.
ACCACGCACATGCCGTCCGTCTTCTGTTTCGTCTCGAACCCATAGAAGATTTCCAGCCCGGTGTTCGCCGGGTCGACGTCCGCAACATAGCAGATGTCCGGGTGCCCCATCTCCAGCGTCCAAAGCCCCTTCCCGGTCTCGTCCAGCACCGCCGCACCGAGCACGATCTCGTCGCGTCCGTCGTTGTCCACGTCGGCGCCGATCAAGCCGTGGGAGCCCTGCCCCGCGTACTTGTGCTTCTCCTGCGTGGAGTCCCAATACCAAAGACTCTGGAAGTCCTTGTCCAGGGCTTGCGTCTTGATCAGATTGTACGTGCCCCGCTGCATGATCAGCGAAGGGGTCTTGCCGTCGAGACAGGCCACGGTCAGGAAGTTCCTGCAGTAATAATTGTAGTCGGGATAGCCCTCCCGGCTGAGCCATGCGGTCTTGGCGACGACCCGTCCCGTCCTGCCGTCGAGCTTGACGAGGTACTCCGGCCCCGACTGGACGAGGCCCTTTTCGTCGCGGGGATCGCCCTCTCCGGCCTTGCAGTACACCTCGGCCGCATTGTCGCCATCGACGTCGTAGACCACCCAAGGCGAGTACCAGATGCCCGCCTCGATGGACCAGCCCATGTCGTACTGCCACAATCTCGTGCCGTCGAGGCGGTAGGCCTCGATCTTGTAGGTGGTCGTGCTCGGTTTCCAATAGCCCGGCTGTTGGTAGGGATCCGTGTTGAAATTCGGCTGCTTGATCACGAACTCCAGAGCGCCGTCGCCGTCGAGGTCGCCCACGCCGACCTGCTGGAAATCGTAGTCGCCGGCCAAGGGGATGCGGAGATACGGCTTGGAACAGAGCGAGGCCTTCGCCGCCGGCTTGTCCGCCAGACGGCCGTTTTCCCACAGGGACAATTCGTAGACGCAACCG
>JAAYVJ010000651.1 GCA_012517265.1 Planctomycetota bacterium
GGTCACGATCCGAGATCAGCCCGAGGAACTTGCCGTCGCCCGTGACCACGGCGACGCGCTGGATGTCGTTGGAGTCGATCACCCGCATGACCTCCTCCAGGGAGGCGTCGGCAGTAACCGTGTGGGTGTCCCGCCGCATGATGTCCTTCACCAGACAGACATCGGTAAGCACGACATTGCACGCCTGGATTTCCTTCCAGTTGGGCATCTCCGTGGTGATCGTGCGAAACACGTCCAAGCGCGCCAAGACGCCGACCAGCTTGCCGCCGGCATCTACGACCGGCAAACGCTTGAGGTTGTTCTTGAGCATCCGATCCACCGCATGCGACAAGAGGCTGTCTTCTGCAATGGTGATGACAGGCTTGGTCATGATTTGTCCGGCGGGTCTGTCGGCCATCTCCTTGAGAACCGCGTCGAGATTCTCTTGGCCCAATTGCTGCATGAGGCCCAATCGCACAGGCATCTTGCCGCGAGAGATCAGGTCGCCCTGGGTGATGATGCCGATGGGCCTGTCGAGGTCGTCCACCACCGGGACGCTGTTGAATTCGCCCGACAGCAGTATCCGAACCACATTGCTGGCCGGCGTCGTCGCATGAACTTTCTGCGGCGAGGGGGTCATGACATCCCGCACTTGAAGTCGCTTGGGGATCAGGTGCTTTTGCGTTCTGTGGGAAACGACGTCGAGGTCGCCGACACTGACGATGCCATCGACCACCATCTCTTGAATCGTCGGCAGCACGCGCTGCGTCTCCGAGGCCGGCAACACGATTTCGAGCTTCAGGGGCATCTTGAACGAGAGAATCTCGATCTTCGATGTGGCCAGCTCGCCGTTTTCATAGCAGCCCGCGACGCCTCGCGTGACCGTGCACCGTGCGGCCAGCTTCAAGTCGTGTACGAACATGAGAATCGCCTCGGACAGCGGCTTACCATGCCAACGAGCATCTTCGCTCGTGTAGATCTGAATCGTCTTGTAGTTCATCATATCCCGGGCCTTTCTACAACGCCTTCGCCAGCCACAGTCCCACCAGGACCAGCACCAATCCTCCGGCATTGTTGGCTACGAAATTGATTCCCGCCAGGGATCGGAACCCCGCGTTGGCGGTATTCACCGTCTCAACGGCAAAGCTGGAAAACGTCGTCAGCGCGCCGAGAAAGCCGGTCACAAAGAACAAACGCACCGACGGCGTCAGCCAGGCCATTCGCTCGGCCAAGCCAAACACCAGCCCGATCAGGAAGCACCCAACCATATTCACGATCAGCGTGCCCCAGGGGAATCCGCTCCCCCAGAACCTTGTCGCCAACAGGTTCACACCATATCGACTGGCGGCGCCGAGGCAGCCGCCGAACATGACCAACACGAATTTCTCCAAGCAACACCTGCCCGCAGATCCAATCCAATAGAACTCACTTCTTCACAATCAACACGCTGCACGGCGCGTGGTCGCAGATCCGGTCGGCGGTGTCGCCCAACAATCGGCCCCACAGTTCCGAGTGGTCGCTGTGGCCCACAACGATCAGATCATAGCCGCCTTCCTCGGCGAACTTCAGAATGGCCTTCGCCGCATGGTCCGATCTCGTTTCGCAGGCGATCGCGATGCCGTGCTCCCGGGCAACGTCTGCGACCTCTTGCTGCCGCTCCTTGAAGTACCCGTTCGCTGCTTCCGCCTCTTCCTCGGGCTCCCCCGGCAAATCGGTATACCGAGGCAGCGGCTCGCGGACCCACAACGCGGTGATCTTCGCACCGTACTCCCTCGCCAGCACGGCGGCGCGGGCCAGCGCAGCCTCTCCGCCTTTGGAACCATCGTAGCCGACCAGGATCTTCGTGAACATGCGTCACCCTTTCACAGGAGCAGACAGTACGGCTGATTTGCGGTTGATACGATGGCTGTAGAGCCGGCCCCAGGCCGTCATCATGCGAACCGTGGGTTGGAACAGTCTCTGGGCCAGGAGCGTCGGCACAAAGGCACTCAGGATCACCAC
>JAAYVJ010000652.1 GCA_012517265.1 Planctomycetota bacterium
TCGATCTGGGGGTTCTCTTCGCTTGGATCGAGGGCATACGTCCCCGTCCGGCTGTACTGCTCGAGCTTGCGGCATTCGATCGGCCCCTGCCTGCTGAAGAGCACGTTGCCGCTCAGCTTCGTCACGGCCTCGAAGTTGTCCAGCGTGATCCGGCCCTGGGCGCAGAGGATGTTCCGCTCGAACGCGTACCCCGAGGAGCGGGGAAACGTGATCTGCATCGGGCCGTCGTTGACGAAGACGTTGTTGCGAATCGTGTTGTTCCTGGCCATATGGTTGTGCGAGGGGCGGACGACGCCGATCGAGAGGTTCTTCTCCACGACGCAGCCTTCGCACTGCTCGTCGAGGTAGTAGGCCGAGGCGCCGTAGCCGCCGGTGTCGGTGATGTCGTAGATGAAGTTGCCGCTCAGGACGAGGTTCTTGCCGCCGAAGCAGTAGATGCCCGCGCCGTCGTGCAATTCCTGCATCGCCTCGTGGATGCGGTTGCCCTCGATGCGGTTGTCCTGGCCACCGCAGGTGAGCGCGGAGTACGGCGTGCGGTAGATGTGGTTGTGCGAGACCTGGCAGCCTTTGCCGCCTCCGGTGACGGCGATGGCGCTCGGATAGGTCAGGCCGACGTCGTGGACCTCGTTGTCCGCGATGAGCAGGCCGTCGCCCTGGAAGCGGATGCCGCAGGCGCCGACGTGGTGCGCGCGGCATCGCTCGACCTTGAGGTTCGAGCCGGAGACTTTGATCGCCTGGCCGCCCACGTTGACGACTTCGAGATCGGCAAACACGCAGTCGCGTGCCGACGTCGCGGTGAGGGCCCCCTCGAACGCGCCGGCGCCGAAGCCTCCTGCCCTCAGAGGCGTCGTGGTCGCAGAGAGCGTCAGACCTCGGATCGTGACGTCATGGATCGGGTTGTCTCTGGTCCCCATGAGCGCAAAGAGCGACGTGACGACCGGCGCGATCACGCGGGCCTTGCTCATATCCTCGCCCGCCAGAGGCCGATAGACGACCTTGCCGCGAGTGCGGTCGAGATACCACCGGCCCGGCTGGGTCATTCCCTGCCGCACGTTCCAGACCACGTACTTCTTGACGCCGAACGCCCCCGGCGGATGGCCCGACGAACTCGAAAAGGTCAACGTGTGCGAGTTCGGATCGTTGGCCGAGACGCCCACCAACGACTCATCCCACATATGATAGACGGTGATCTCGGCGTTGCGAACGTCCAGCCACGGGCCGAGATCCTCGGGCTTGTACTTCATCGTGGTCAGCTCCTGGTCGGTGGGCTTTCGCTTCCAGCCGCCGCCGGTGGTGGACATCCAGGGCACGTCGAACACGCTCTCGTGCTCGAAGAACCCGGTCTCGGGGAGCCGTGCGCGGGGGCAGTAGCGGCCGTTGACGATCAACGCCCGAAAGTCCCACGCGCCTTCCTTCACGCCGGGCAGCGAGGCCGCGTAGAGGCCGTCGCCATCGGGCTGCCAGCCCGAGATTTCCCTGCCGCCGTAGAGACAGGCTTTCGCGCCGAGGGCCGCTTCGATAGTCAGGCCATTGTCCTGAGGCGTGAGCACGATCGGCTCCTCGCGAAAATAGTCGCCCTCCTGGACAACGATCGTTCGCGGCTGACCGGTCCCGGCATCGCGTGCGGCCCGACAGGCAGCCTGGAGCGTCGCGAACGCCCCTTCCGCGCGATCGGCATTCGCCGAGACGACAAATCGCGGTGACTCATTCGCCTCGGTCACGACTGCGAACGAAAGGCCCACGGCCATCAGGACAACCCACAAGGTTCTGCTCATCACCGGCATGTTCCGACTCCATCAATCCCAAGATGCGTTTCTTCAACGGACGATACGCCGCCATCCTAAACCACCGTCGCTCCCCGCGAAAGGTCAAAGCTGAATGCAGGCCCGAAGCGGACCTGCCTGGGAAGTTTATCGCGTTCGGGCCTCCAGCACGGTATGGGAGCGAAACGCTCCCCCTGAGGGCGTACGCAGCACCCCTGATGCTGGTGGCTCCGATGTGATAAACTCTCGCCGCCCGGCGGCGATTCCGGATCGGTCCGTCCTTTCCGCTGTCCATCCGGAGAGACCGGGCCTGCGCCGGAGAACTTGGTCATATCCGCAGGAGCCGTTTGCGTTGTCGGATGATTCTGGCGGGTCAGAGAGAGCCTAAGGCCAGGGATCGAGCGGGGAAAGGACGGCGTCGGGGCGTGAGGAAGCCCCGGACCGGGCCAAACGAGCGATCACGGGGCGTCTGGGCGCAGA
>JAAYVJ010000653.1 GCA_012517265.1 Planctomycetota bacterium
CTATCTCCCGGCGGGTCTGGACGTCATGACGCGTGTGCTGAACCGGATCTACACGTTTCACGGCAGGCTGGCGACGTTCGGCGCGGAGCGTAGGCCGCCCTGGTTCTACCTCCTTATGCTTGGCGGTGTTGTCCTGTGCACGCCCAAGCTGATTTCGACTCCGCTGCGCGCCGAGAAGTCCGGCTACCGGTCCGCAGCCCAGTGGCTGCATGAGAACACGCCGGTCGAAGCGGTGATCGCAGACCCGGACCGTCGCATTTCGTTCTATGCCGACCGCGCCGGGTTGATCTATGAACGGTACCCCGATTGGAAACGGGCCGACTATGTCATTGCGATCGGAAGAAGTGAGGATGCACCGACGCCGGAAGGCTGGAGCCGGGTGTACTCGACTCCTGTGGACGCGAAGGACGAGAGGGAACTGGCCGTTTACGGCAGAACACAAGCGAGACGCTAGCGGTCGTTCCACTCTGCATCGAATGGAGTCTACGGACGTTGCGTGGGACGCGCCCTTGCCGGCCGTGCATTGGAGTCTCGGCCGTCCACCGGCCAGAACGGCGATGGCGTTCGCGCCGCGGCCAGGTACTGACGGACCTTAGCCATCACCTTGGGCTGATCGGCCGCGACGTTGGTCGTTTCGCCCAGATCGGTCTGCAAGTCGTACAACTCGGGACTCCCGCCGGGCAGTTGAATCGCCTTCCACCGGCCCATCCGAATCGCCTGGGCGAAACCTCGCTCGTGGAATTCCCAGTAGAGATATTCGTGCTCCTTCTGCTTCTTGGGCACGCCCAGCAGGGTTGGCGCCATGCAGATGCCGTCCGTGTTCAAAAGCGCGTCGCTCCCGGACAGGACGGCCAGTGTGGGCATGAAGTCCCAGGATGCCGAGACGTGGTTGGTCACCGCACCTGCTTCGACCCGGCCGGGCCACCAGGCGATCAGCGGCACGCGGATCCCCCCCTCGTACAAGTCGCGTTTGATCCCTCGCAAGGGCCCGCTGCCGGCAAAGAAGTTTGGGTCCGAGCCGCCTTCGCGATGGGGACCGTTGTCGCTGCTGAAGAACACGAGCGTGTTCTCGGCGATGCCGAGGTTCTTGATCCGCCGGAGGATTCGCCCGACGCCGCGATCCAGGCGGGAAATCATTGCGGCCCGGCCTTTCTCCGTCTGCGGCCAGTCCTTGTCGGCGTATTCGCCGTAGTCGGGGACCTCCATACCGTTCCGGCCCGCCTCGTTGTTGGCGTGCGGCAGCGTCACCGCCAGGTACAGGAAGAAGGGGTTGTCCTTGTTGTCGCTGAGGAACTTCAGCGTCTCCTCCTCCATCAGGTCATACGTATATTCGACCTTCTCGACCGCCACGCCGGAGCCGTCGGGACTGGGATTCTCGACCTTGTTCTTCAGCGGCACTCGTTCATCGTTTCGGAAGAGAAACTCGGGGTAGTAGTTGTGCGCGTGTCGTTGGCACAGATACCCGAAGAAGTAATCGAACCCCTGGTTGTTCGGCGTGCCTGAGCTGTCGGGTCCGCCCAAGCCCCATTTGCCGATCAGGGCGGTCGTGTAGCCGGCCCGCTTGAGCATCTTGGGCAGGGTTTCGGTGTCCGCCGGCAGGGGCAACTGGCCCATCGGCTGGACCTCCACGTTGCCGCGCACGTAGGCGTGGCCGGTGTGCAGGCCGGTCATCAGGCAACATCGCGAGGGGGCGCAGACCGTGCTGCCGGCGTAGTGGTCGGTGAACCGCATCCCCTCGGCGGCCATCTGGTCGATGTTGGGCGTCTGAATCAGCTTTTGACCGTAGCAACCGAGATCGCCGTACCCCAGATCGTCCGCAAGAATGAAGACGATGTTGGGCTTGCTTGCGACCGCGACGTCGGGCGATTCCTTCTTCGCGGCAACGCGAGCGCACCCCGTGATGCCGGCTGCCGCCGCGCCGATGCCCGCGGATTTGAGGAAATCGCGTCTGCTGAGAGTCCGGGCCATTTCGATGGTCCTCCAAAAAGACGGTGCACACCGACAATCCACTGCCGCCGGGGGAGCCTTCGACGCACCTCTACCCCTGCGGCGTCTGCCCAGAATACCGGCTCAGCGACCGGCGTTCAATCCCTGGAGACAAGGAGTTCTCTTTTTGCGGTCACCGTTCCATAGAGTTCTCGCGTGTTGTAGGTCGCGGTGATCGTCAGCGTCTCCTGGTTGCCGCCGAATTTCAGATCTTCCGGTACTCGCCACGAGTACGCGCAGAGGCCGCTTCAGCCAAACGGCATATCGCCTTGGGCGACAATCTCGCCATTGGCCCGCGCGATGGTGACATGGGGCCTGAGAACGTCGACCGCTCCCGGGCCGAACCGATTGGGATGCAGCAGGGCGTTCACCGCAAACAGGCTTCCCAGATAGACGGCCAGGGCCAGTACGCCGGCGATGGAGACCCACGGCAAGCGCCGGAGCCGCCGGTTGCGCCTGCCAAGACCGAGCCGCACCCCCAGCGGTCCGACGATCACCAGGCCGATCAGAATCAGGACCCCCGGCGAGACTCGCTCGCGGGACTCTCGACTGAGATTGCGGATCATGACGTTGGATTGCGGATGGGCCAGAACCGCCATGACTTCAAGCACATCGCCCGGCCGAACCCGCGTCTTTTCCGCCGGTGAGGTGAACAGGACTTTGGGAGTCCCCGAGAGGTCAAGAACACAGGGCTTGTCCTTGCGAATTCGAAACGTGAAGCTCGAATTCACGTCGGTTATCCCGCTCCAGCTGGGGATACTCACGAGATTGAAGGCCATCGGCCCCCAACGGACGTCGAGGCTCTCCGGGTTGTAGTCGCCCACCGGCGCCTCGCAACTCCGCACGGGTTCGTGGATGCCGCGTCCGTCGTCGTGCC
>JAAYVJ010000654.1 GCA_012517265.1 Planctomycetota bacterium
AGCGATTCGAGGGCCATCGGCAACTGCGCGTCGAAATGGTTGAAACCGCCCAGGCCCAGCATGGCCGCGACGGCGTCGAAGACCCTGCCCAGGCTGGAGGTGCTCACCACGTTGAGCCGCTTGTCGATCTGCTGATCGATCAGCCGGAGCTTGTCGGTGTCGGGCTCGATGCGTTCGAGCAGCCATGCGAATTCATCCAATCTGAAATCCGCACCATAGGCCTGTTTCAGAAGGCCCAGGAGCGGCCGGACCGCCTCTTTGCTCGCCTTGTCCCCGCCGGCCAGGGGGTAGTAGGCCAGATGCCCGAATCGTCTGAACTGCGTCAGCGACGCGACCATGCACTCGCATCCCCAGATCGCGCCGTCCGTGCCGTAGCCGGTCCCATCGCACTCGATGCCGATCACCGGCCCGGCCAGCCCATGCTCAGCCAGGACCGACGCGATGTGGGCCCAGTGGTGCTGGACCTCGATCACCCGGACGCCCGGACGGGATTTCGCGTACTGCGTGGAGAAGTAGCCCGGGTGCAGATCGCACGCGACGACGCTCGGCGTGACCTCGAAGAGCCCGGCCAGATGTCGGATCGAGTCCCTGTAGTGATGGTAGACCTCCGCGTCCTCGAGGTCGCCGATGTGCTCGCTGAGAATGAGCTGGTTGCCCTTGACCAGGCAGAACGTGTTCTTCATGTCCGCGCCGGCCGCGAGGATCTCCAGCGACGAAGCATCCTCCATCAGGATCGGCGTCGGGACATAGCCCCTGGCCCGCCGGAGCACGACCCGCTCGTCGCCCACGAAATACACGATCGAGTCGTCCACCTGCCGGTATATCTCGCGATCGTGCATGAGGAACGCGTCCGCGACGTCGCCGAGTCGCTCCAGCGCCAGATCGTTCCTGCAGATCAACGGCTCATCGGAGAGATTCGCGCTGGTCATCACGAGCACATCGAGCCCCTCGGCGAACAGCAGATGGTGCAGCGGCGTGTAGCAGAGCATGAAACCGAGCGAATCGACGCCCTGCGCGACGGCGGGTGCAATCGGGCTGCCCTCGCGTCTGGGCAGGAGCACGATCGGGCTCTCGGGGCTCGTCAAAGCACGCTCGGCCGCGGAATCCACAACCGCGTGTTTCCTCACTTCTACCACACTGGCCGCCATCAGAGCGAAGGGTTTGTGATCCCGGCGTTTTCGCCGCCGCAGTTCGAGGACCGCATCGTGGTTGAACGCGTCGCACGCCAGATGGAATCCGCCGAGCCCCTTGATCGCGAGGATCCTGCCCTGCCGCAGCATTCTCGCGGTCTCGCCGATCGTCTCATCGCTGCCGGTCGTCAACGTCTCGCCCGCACGGTCGGCCAGCCAGACCTTCGGTCCGCAGGCAGGACACGCCACCGGCTGGGCATGGAACCGGCGGTCCGTCACGTCACGGTACTGGCCCGCGCACCGCTGGCACATCGGGAAGACGGACATCGTGGTGTTGGGCCGGTCGTAGGGAATCGTTTTGATGATCGAATAGCGGGGCCCGCAGTTGGTGCAGTTGATGAAGGGATACCGGTACCGGAAGTCCCGTCGATCCTTCATTTCCCTGCGACAATCCTCGCACACGGCGGTGTCGGCCGAGACCTCCGAGTGCACAGCGCCGTCGGAGCGGCTTGCCTGTATGACGAAGTCCCGCTCGCTCTCATCGGTCGGCAGAGTCTGGACCCGGCACGACTCGATCCTCGCCAACGGCGGCCTGTCCGTGGAAGTCAGTCGGGTCAGGAACTCGTCGATCCGCCCAGCCTGTCCCTGGAGTTCGATGGTGACGCCTCGGGTGTCGTTCCAAACAAAACCGGTCAGTTGGAGGGACACAGCCAGCCTGTGCACAGTCGGCCGGAATCCTACCCCCTGCACGCGACCTGTCACCAGTATCCTCTTTCGCTCCATCGGACTCCTCACCCGAGACGCCCTCCCCGAGTCGGGAGGGGAACCTCAAAACCGATCCCTCAGGCCAGGGGCATTCCCCAAGTCCACTGAGGTCCGCAGAACGAAATCGCCACGGCCGAGCGACGAAGACACAAACCACAGACCATGGAATTGTGACGAATGGCACAATTCGAAAGACCGACTTATCGAGCATTCAAACCGCCCCGATCCACAACCGGGAACCGGCTCTCCCGGGAATGATACGCTCTGCGAGAAAAAATAACAGGAAAAATCCCTTGCCAGTCTCCCACAGCTTGTGGTACACTGGTTACTGTTCGTCGTCGGTCGTACTGTCTCCATTTGCAGGCGGCCGGGGGCGATGGAACAACGGGGCCGTAGCTCAGTTGGGAGAGCGCTTGCATGGCATGCAAGAGGTCGTGAGTTCGACTCTCATCGGCTCCACTTATTGGCGGGACGGTAATCGACGACAGGACTCCATCGTGCAACTCCGGGGTGTCTTTCTGCGCTGCCGGGAGCAGGCGGTCAGTATGGCTGATGGTTGGCCGAGGCGACGTCGAGAATGTCCAACGTTTGGAAGGAGCCGACGATTCGCAATTCGGCCTTGACGCTGTCTTCCTGCCTGCCGAAAGAGTAGGAGAAGGGCCAGGTCTCTCCCGGCGCGATGTTTCGATAGGAGGCGGGGCAGAAGTGCCCGACTGCGACCACCCTGCCGCCGGCGTCGCGAAGGGCGGCCTGGAGCTCCACGCCGCGGGATGTCGGGCCGACGTTTCGAATCTCGCCCACGACCGAAACGCCGCCGAAGTCATTCTGAATCGCCCTGAAGTACAGGATCGCGAAACCGTCCTGCTCCAGGTAAGAGCGGGACTCGCCGGGTTCCCGGCCCGGCGTGGCTGTGACTTTTGCTGCTCGCGATGAACTTGCGCACCCGCACCAGAACAGCGAAACGCCTGCCAGTATCACCCCGATCGCAAGAGTTCTAACCATGATCTCTTCTCAGATATGGCCACGGAACGGGTCTCCCGCCGTCCATTCGAGGGCAACCAATCCCCAATCCCCGACGAATAGTCCTTCATCTTGCCTATATTATCCCCATTCGCCCGCCTCATGTCAAGATATAGTTCTCCGTCGTACCTCCGACGACGGGTCCGGCGCAGAATGCCGCCACAACGACCCATAATAACCATCTGGGTCTGATGTGGAATTCGGGATATGGCGAAGAAAACCCTTGATTCAAAACGATCAGACAGGTAGAATGGGTGAAATGTCGGATTCCGGCTTCCCGGCAATACTGACAATTCTTGCGGAACACTTTGGCCTCGAAACGATTCTTATAAGCAGACTGGCCGAAAGACGAATCGTTACGGGACGGCAAGTGCGTTTTGCAGACACCTGGTTGTAGGAGGAACAGCAGTCATGAGGTCGAAAGGGTTCACACTAATCGAATTGCTGGTGGTCATCGCTGTGATCGCGGTCCTGATGGCGATTCTGATGCCGGCGCTTCAGAGGGCGAGGGAGCAGGGACAGCGTGCCGTCTGTATGAACACGCTCAAACAACTGAACCTCTGCTGGATTCTGTATGCCGACGACAATGACGACAGGCTCGTCAACGGCGAGGCCGGCATCAAACCCTGGTCGGGCAATCACATCAACGAGCGGTACTGGGTCGGCAAATGCTGGGACCAGTATAATGTCAAGGGCGGCACCCGGCTGCCCCGCGCCACGCAGATCGCGAATATCCAGGACGGCATCTTCTGGATGGGCAAGTATGTCAACGATCTGGGCGCCTTCGCCTGCCCGACCGGCCAGCGACTCGAACTGCTCACCTACAACATCTTCGACGGCGTCAACGGCCTGCCGCGCGACGGCACCTACAACAGCGGCACGGGTCTGAAGGGTCCCAACGGCAAGAAGCTCTGGGTCAAGAAGAGGGGCGAGATCGCCGATCCGTCCCATCGCCTGGTCTACATTGACGAAGGTTGGGCCACGCCGGACAGCTTCGCCGTGCACTGGCAGAGCAACTGGACCTGGTGGGACTTCCCGCCGGTCCGCCATGGCGACGGCACCATCGTCTCGTTCGCCGAAGGCCACGTCGAGTACAAGAAGTGGAAGGGCAGCGCGACCATCAAGTTCGGACGAGAGCATGTCGACTACCACGCCGACTCGCTGACTCCGGTGACGGACGAGGAATGGGAAGACCTGCGGTTCATCCACAACGGCTGCTGGGGTCAGACCAACCCGAGTTTCCCGCGACAATAATCACGCAGTTGCCGGATTCGTCCGGATCTGCAGAAAAACTCCAAGTTCCCATCCGAGTCAAACTCGGATGGGAACTTTTTTTTGCCATGGCGAGATCCTCCTGCCGTCCGAAGCCCTCTGCTGTCGGCGTTAAGACGGGCAGTCCACATCCCTTGTGGAAGAGAATTTGACGACTCTTCGTGTCAGGTATGGCGAGATGCGCGACCCGGGGAATTGTGGTCGGACCACCGCCGCCTCGGGGGCCCCGCAAGGCCCTAGTTGTCCTGGGAAAAGTCTAGTGAAAACTGTTCAAGAAAAACAGAGAGGATCGCCGATGGCTTCAGGTAGACAAGTGAATAGGGTGGCTCGAAGCTGAGGCCAGCAAGGTCCCCTTAGCCTGGACCGGGGGCGTCCACCGTGGAGCATTCGCATCATGTCAGATCGTCGTATCGGACTCCCCTTCGGCGGCGGCTAGGAGCTAAAGAACGAGCCACTAGGTTGGGTCGTGCCCCTGTGAAGTAGCAGGCGAGTATTACGACAAGGGATTTGAGAATACCAGATACTCTCGCACTGCCGTTGCAGGGGCTTTTTCTTTTCCGCCCCAGCCCCCTCCCTCCCCCACATTCTCCCCAGAACCGAGCCGACAGCGTCTTTCCATCGGTGCGTCCTTCGCCTATAATCGTCTTGGCCGTTCGGCCTCAGACGCAAGACCATAACGCTTTGGATGCTTGGTTGGGGAGACTCGTATGCTTGGCCAGACGATCGGACGCCGCAGTTTTCTCAAACATGTCGCAGGGGCTGCCGTGGCCACGGTAGGCGCGCCGTGGTTCATCCCGGCCAGCGCGATGGGGACCGCCGGCAACACGCCGCCGAGCGAGCGGATCACCATGGCTTCAATCGGCTGCGGCGGCATGGGCACGAACAACCTGCGGGCCTTTCTGGCCCAACCCGATGTCCAGGTCCTGGCCGTCTGCGACGTCGTGACCGCCAGCGACGAATATGGGCACTGGTATAAACAAGGTTGGAACGGGGCCTGGTTCGGCCGCGAGCCGGCGAGGAAGATCGTCGATAATGACTATGCCCAGAAGGCCCCTTCCGGCAGCTACAAGGGCTGCGACGCGTACGTCGATTTCCGCGAGATCATCGCCCGCGACGACATCGACGCGGTCTGCATCACCACGCCGGACCACTGGCACGCCATCCCGGCCGTCATGGCCGCTGCGGCGGGCAAGGACATCTATTGCGAGAAGCCCCTGTGCCTGACGGTCGCCGAGGGCCGGGCCATGGTCGAAGCCGCACGACGATACAACCGGGTCTTCCAGACCGGCACACAGCGCCGCTCCAGCGAGCCGTACCGCTTCATCTGCGAACTGATTCGCAACGGGCGGATCGGCAAATTCCAGCGAGTGTTGGTCGCGATCGGCCCCAACAACAAGCAGGCCCCGCCCGCCAACTGGCAGCCGATGCCGGTCCCGGAATGGCTGGACTACGAGATGTGGCTCGGGCCGGCCCCCTGGGCCCCCTACCACAAGGACCGATGCCTGTACAC
>JAAYVJ010000655.1 GCA_012517265.1 Planctomycetota bacterium
AAGGGCGTGCATGTCGCGAACGTGACGATCAAGGTCGTTCCTCGCGCCTGCCCGTGATTGGGGTCATCTGACGGCAACGCTCGGTTGTGAGCGAGCCTAGGACGCAGGTTTCCTGTGTCGATGCCGATGGCAAATCACGGCTTGAAGGCTCCTGACGACTGAGACGAAGAACACCAAGGGGAGGGCTGATCATCAGCTCTCCCCTTCTCTTTTTTTCACCAGCAGAGAGAGGGGGCGGCGGAGATCGCGACTCCGTCCTGCCGGGCGAAAGAGGACCCACCGCAGTAAAATCGTCCGGATCTTATCGGGCCTGTCTGATGGGATTGAGTCTGTCTTTTTCAACTCTTCCAAGGGGCCGGCCGGCTTGGTTGCGTGAAAATGGTTGACATAGGCAAAATAGGCTTGACACGAAGGGGCGATTTTGGTATTGTTGGGGAATCAGATTTGGGGCTCCTGCCAGGACATCACGACGGTCCTGGGGGAGGCAGCACCATGGGTTGGGGGTGTTTCACGGAAATCGCCAGATTGAGGACAAGTGCCTCCTCTGGAATGCCGAAGAGACCGCAGAATCGGCGTAGTGCTGAATGCGCGTACTCTACGCCTCAGAGGCATTGATCAAGTGAATTAGTGAGTGCTGGAGCAATCATGGTGTACGGAAAGCAATCAAGGCGGACGGAAGCGAGTCTCTCCCGGAGCCGAGCGAACACCCCGGTTCGCACGAGCGGCGGTCGTGTGGCACGGATTGTTGGGACGATGGTTCTGCTGTTGGTTGTGACGAACTCCGCGTTTGGGGAATTCATCGTCCAGCCGATCATCCTCAAACAACAAGTCACCCCGGGCAAGCAGAACGTGCGGTTGAACTTCTCGCTTGAGAACATCAGCCGGGACGCGACCGAAAAAGTGACGCTGCGAATCGCCGACCTCACTCAGGATATTGACGGCGTGTGGACGGAGGTCCGGCCGAACGATCCGAACAACAAGGTGGACCTTTCCGCCATGAAGAGCTGCAAGGACTGGCTCACGTGCACGGTGGAAAGCGCCACCGTGGATCCGTTCCAGAAGATCCCAGCCACGGTGATCGCCAACATTCCCGCCGGCACGCGGGGCTTCTACTTCGCGGCGCTGGTCGCCGAGACCGAGCCGCGCGAGACGGATATCGACGGCCCGTACGGCGGCGCGCTGCTGGGCATGCAATACCTGGTGCCGATCATCCTGGAGGCGCAGAACATCCCGATTCCGCACCGCGTCGAATTGACGGATGTAGATCTGATATATCAGGAACCGACCGTTGAGAATCCGCTGGCCTCGGTGCAGGGGACCATGGCCATCGCGAACAACGGCGGGACCTACTCCCGTCTGACCGGGCAGATCCGCGTCTGGCGGTGGCAGCAGGGCCACTGGGCCAAAGTGGCGGAAGTGCGGCTTCCGGACAACGGCATCATCCCGGGCGTGAAGCTGAACCTCAAGCAGGATCTCGGCGTGCTGCTTCCCAGCGGCAGGTACAAGATCGAGGGATACCTGTGGGTGGACGGCCGCCGGGGCAACGGCATCAACAAGGAAATCGATTTCGTGGGCGACAAGGTCGCCAGCGGCAAGGCCGCGATGGCGCCGATCGACCTGGACAAGGAGAACGTCTTCATCGAGGTGACGCCGGGTGCGACCCGCACCGGCCAGCTCACGATCGGCAACGGATCCGAGGATCCGGTCACCGTGAACGTGGAGTTCATCCTGCCCGAGCACATGCTCCATGTCGTCAACGGCAGCGGCATCAAGGGCGAGGACCTCGGGTGCACCGACTGGGTGACCGTGCAGCCGCCGCAGTTCACGCTGCAGGGATACGGGCGGCGGACGCTGAATCTGATCGTTCGCATGCCGCCCACGGCCACGCAGTATTCGAACTACTACGGGACGCTGCGATTGCACGCGACCTACCAGGACGGATCGCCGGCGGGCATGAAGACGGCCCAGGTCTGCCTCAAGAACGGCAAGGCCACCGCGACGAATATGATCAGCCCGATGTCGCTCAATTTCGCGAGCCTGACTCCGGCGCGGTACATGGTCACCGCCAGCTTCCTCAACAACGGGGTGACCCACGTCACGCCGCGGTGCAAGGGCATCCTGAGTCCGGCCGGCGAGCCGGACGCCAAGTACCAGCAGTTCCTCATGACCAGCGAAGCCAGCCGCCAGACGGGCATCTTCCTGCCCTTCGAGACGCGGACGTTCTCGGGCGTGCTGGATGTGTCGGACATGCCCCTGGGCTACTATCGGCTCACGGTCGTCCTGGAGTACACGGGCCGCAATTCCTCCGGCCAGATCAGCCCGGAGAACCAGCAGAACCAGATGCTGATCCAGGTCTACGAGGAGAACGGGCAGAAGATGGCGAAGTACGCCGAATGGGACAAAGCTCCGGAAGGGGCCAGGACCAAAGTCAACATCAAGTTGTAGGGTGTGTAGCAAATACGGCAGGGGAGGTTTTTGCTAAAGCAAGGCGAGGGATTGCCGATAAGGGTGAAGCCGTGGAATGGCGTAGTGACGGCTGCAGAAAGGGACCTTGACCTATGGCCAAGAGATTTGTCGGTACGATACCTTTGAGCGGGATGATGGCCCTCTGTGCGATCTTGCTGTGCGCGCCGATGGCCCGCAGCCAGGACATCATTATCCAGAAGAAGAAGTGCACGATCTCCGGCAACATCGGGCTGGCCGGCGTGTCGCTCTCAGGTCTTCCGGGAGAGAAGCCCGGAGTCCCTCCGACCACCGACGAGAACGGCGTCTACTCGGTCCAGGTGGACTACGGCTGGACCGGCAAGGTCACGCCGGTGAAGCTCGGCTTCACGTTCACGCCGCCGTCGCGCGAGTACACCACGAAGGTCACGGCCAACCTGTCCGAGCAGGACTACATGCCCAGCATGCAGACCTACACGATCACTGGATCGGTGGGCCAGCCGGAAGTCAAGATGGCCGGTTTCCCCGACGAGGTCGTCAGCGACCAGACCGGCCGTTACACCGCGAAGGTGCAGTACGGCTGGAGCGGCACGGTTACGCCCGACAAGACCGGGTTCCGCTTCGACCCTCCCACGCGGACGTACAACCAGGTCACCAAGAACATCGCAGGCGACGACTACAAGAACACCGAAGTCACATTCACCATTTCCGGTTCGGTCGGGGCTCCCGACGTCGTCATGGAAGGCCTGCCGGGCGTCAAGAGCGACGCGAACGGCAAGTACAAGGGGGAAGTCCGTTACGGGACCACGGGTCTGAAGGTCACGCCGACGAAGGAAGGGCACATCTTCACGCCGCCCTCCTACGAGTACGCGATGGTGCTCAGTTCGTATGAGAACCAGGACTACAGCGTCGAGGTCCTCACCTACACGATTTCGGGCTCGACAGGCCTGCCCGGCGTGACGCTCAAGGGATTCCCCGAGACGGTCATGTCCGACGAGAACGGGTTCTACCAGACGACGGTCCCCCACGGCTGGAAGGGCACCGTGACGCCCGACAAGCCCGGCTACACGTTCAATCCGCCGTCCCGTCCGTACGCGAAGGTGACGGCCAACGTCGAGAACGAGAACTACGATGGGACCGTCATCTATCTGAAGATCGAAGGCACCATTCCCGGTCTGGGCCCGATCGAACTGACCGGATTCCCCGGCGGCACCGTGACGACCGACGAGAAGGGCGTCTACAGCGTGAAAGTCGAGTACGGCTTCACCGGCACGATCACTCCGGTCAAAGAGGGATACAGCTTCACGCCGGCCGAGCGCCCGTACAACGCGATCACGACCGATCAGCTCAAGCAGGATTACAAGGGCGACAAGATCTTCTACGAAATCTCCGGCAACGCCGGCCAGGGCGGCGTCCTGCTCAAGGGTTTCCCCTCTTCGGTGGTTTCCAAGGCCGACGGGACCTACTCCGTCAAGGTGCCCTACAACTGGGACGGCGTCGTGACGCCGACCAAGCAGGGATTCATGTTCCAGCCCGCGGAGAACCGGTACACGTCCGTTCTGTCGGACCAGCCGAACCAGGATTACACGACGCGGATCATCCAGTACCCGATCAGCGGCAAGGTCGTCGACAGGCGCGGCGTCGGGATTCCGGACGTATCGATCACCGCCGGCGGCCAGATCCAGTCGGTCACGACGGACGCCGACGGCGCTTTCGAACTGATGGTGGACCATGGTTGGAAGGGCAAGATCACGATCGAGAAGGAGGGCTACACCTTCAACCCGTCCGTCAAGCCGTTTGACATCGCGGTGATGGCGCCGATCTCGAACCAGACGATCACCGGCGACGTCAAGATGATGACGATCACCAACACGATCAAGGCCGGCGGAGAGCCGGTTCAGGGCGTGAAAGTGACCGCCGTGCCCGGCGACTACACGGCGGAGACGGACGTCAACGGCAAGTACGCCGTCAAGGTCCCCTACGGCTGGAGCGGCGAGCTGACGTTCTACAAAGAGGACCTGGACATCACCGGGACTGTTCCCTACACGAACGTCGTCACGGATATGGACGGTCTGACGCCCAAGGGCGGGGCCGTGCCGCCGAAG
>JAAYVJ010000656.1 GCA_012517265.1 Planctomycetota bacterium
ACGGACACACAGTTGGATGAACCGCTTCCGCCGCATCTTCACGCGGTGGGAAAAGAAGGCCACGAATTATCTCGGGTTGCTTCATCTGGTTTGTGCGGTCATCACGTACCGCTGCGCCGGGTTATTCGGATAGGCTCTAAGCCGCGGGTCATGCGCGAGCTGCGCGATTGGGCGGCTCGGATCATGCGCGAGCGGGCTGACGTGGAGAGGATCGGCCTGTTCGGCTCCTACGCGACGGACACCTATGGCCCGCGCAGCGACGCCGACCTCTTGATCGTTCTTCGAGCCGCGGACAAGCCTTTCCGCGACAGAATCCCCGAGTTCCTGCCGGACGGCATCTCCGTGCCTTGCGATGTGTTTCCTTATGCAGCCGACGAGATCGCGAGTCTTCGGCAAGAAGGCTCGCCCTGGATCACGCGCATCCTCAAGGAAGTCGTCTGGTTGTAGTGCATGTCTGGCGGTGCCATCTTGAGATCTTTCGCGGGCTTTTGAATCACGACCGCTCGATCCCCGTCTTTCTACGGGATTCGGATGAAGCCCCAGGTTATCATGGCAGGGAGTAGATGATCTCTTTCGGGAGGTGTACCGATGCGAACGCAAACCATGAGACGAACGTTGCGTTTCAGCACGGCCGCGATCGTGCTGATGCTCCTGACGGCAGGCATTGTGCATTCTCAGGTTCGGCCGAGGAATTCCACCCGCCCGCCGACCCGACGGCAGCAGACCCAGAGCCGGTCTCTTCAATCAAGTCAATCAGGTCAATCAGGTCAACTGGGTCAGCCGGACTTCGCCGGCCGCATGGCCGAACGCAGCATGCAGCGCATCCAGGAGATGCAGCGGGATATCGAGGAGATGCGGCGACAGGCCGAGGAGAGCCGCAACCGGGCCATTCAGCAGACCGTCGGCGCTTCCGATGATCAGTGGCTCCGGCTCAAGCCCAAGCTGGACCGCATCGAGCAGCTCAAGGCCGAGTCCGAGGTCGGGGTCAAGCCGGATTCCATGGGCGGCAACGGCAACTTCCAGACCTTCACCTTCGGCAATTCGCCCGGCGGCATGATGGGCGGGGGCTTCGCCTCGTTCAGCGCCGGGGGCGGCCTGGGTGGCGGGGGCGGCTCCGGCGGGAGCTTCGCCCCTGTGGACATTCTGGACTCCAATACCCCGTCCACTCCTCCATCAGGCGGTTCGGGTTCGACGGGGCCCTGGGCGACGAATCTCAAGAGCGTCACGGAGATGTCCGAGGGCGAGGCGATCTGCCAGGAGTTGCAGCAGTTGTTGCAGGGCCAGAGTGTTCCTTCGGCCGCGGTCGCTCAGAAGGTGGCGGCCCTGCGGCGGGTCCGGGCCCAGGCCCGGGACAACTTGGCCAAGGCCCGCCAGGAGCTTCGGACGATGATCACGCCGAACCAGGAACCGGCCCTGATCCTGCTGGGATACCTGGATTGACCGAGAAAGGTCCGCTCCGGCGGGACGCGGACCCGACTCGCGAGGGGGGGAGAGCGAATAATTGCAGATTCCGCATGGAAAATGTGTAACGATACGTTCGCATTCTGGACTCAATGTGTTGAGCAGGTGCGTCGCTGCGAGGCCGGGAACGTCCCAGGTTGCAGGCCCTGGATTCGGTTGCGTGACGAAATTCATCAAAAACCAGGCAATGACTCTTGACATTCTCCGGATACGAGGCGCAGTATAGGCAGTAGCGCGGCAAGAAAAGCGAGTTCTTCGAAAAAACAGGAGGTGTCTCATGCGAAGCGGAGTATCATTCATTCTGATCGGGGTTGTTCTGTGCGCGGGCGCGATCGCTGCGGAACAGCCGGGGCAGTTTTCTGGGGGCGACATTCTGATCGCCTCGTGCGGGGATCCGAACGTGACGGTTCCCCCCGCCGGGGCCGATCCCAACAAGACGTGGGATCCGGCGGCGCATCTGGTCGCGGACTGGGAGCTCGTCTCGGTGAGCATGACGTCCCAGATCTACAACCCAGGCGTGCGGTCCGATGTGACGCCGGCGGGGCCGCAGTGGTCGATGTCGGTCACGGGGGTCCTCGACATCGTCGACAGCAACGGCCTGATCGGCTGGGCCACAAGTCCATCGTCCGTGACCGCCTACGATCAGGACGGCAAGGTGGTCGCCAGCAGCACATCGGACAGCTCTCTGGTGCGTTGGTATCAACAGCCCCGTTCGTGGAGTCTCCCGGCCAGTTTCCCCAGCACAGCGAGACTGAACCGGTTCCCGCTGAGTCTGCCCGTGGGGCCCGACGCCAAGTATCCCGAAGTGCTCACCAAGGTCGAATGGGCGATGAATGTCCTGGTGGCCGATGAGATCAAGACGGTCGACGTTCCGTTCAAGGCCAGCGACGCGTGGGTCGAGTTGACGCCGGGCATGGAGATCCTCGTGGAGCAGGCGACTGCTGAAGAGGGCAAGTACCAGTATCGGATCAAGATGCAGTACGACGCCTCCAAGGTCGACTATCTGGTGGGAGGGTCGGTCTCTCTGTGGCGCGATCGGACTCTCCCGCCCGCCGTGGTTTTGAAAATGGAGATCCTCAACGCCGAGGGCCAGTCCGCCTACAGCGGCAGTGGCGCCACCAGTGGCGGCATGAGTGCCAGTGGATCGGGCAACCAAAGGACCGGCACCGCCACCGGCAGCGGCAGTTGCGCCACCTGCGGCGACGCCGCGATCATCCGCTATACGCTGGCCTTCGATCTGTACGAGCAGGAAGCGCGCTTCGTCCTGACGGGCGTTCCGGTTCCGGAGTTCTAGGACATCGGCGTTGACGGGCGGCGGCGCCAGGTCCGGTCCACGTGTGGATTTGCGGGGCCCTGGGCGGGCTTGCGCGGCGCTCGGTCCCTGTGTTTCGGATCGAGCCGGGACGCGGCGCCGCCACCTGCTTCCTTCTTTTGGTTCATCCGGTTCTTGCGTACTTCCATGTGCGATGGGGGCTCTGCCCCCCGCCCCCCGGCATTTTGCGCTTTGGGCCAATGGCATGACAGGGGAAAAGGGAACCGCCGGGATCAACGGTTGC
>JAAYVJ010000657.1 GCA_012517265.1 Planctomycetota bacterium
CCGGCCCTGGGCGGCTTCGGCGTGATGAACTGCGACGGCGAGTGGAACGACTCGCGAGAGACGCTCTTTGCGGAGCTGTTCCTGGACTACTATCGAGCGACGGGCAACTCGGACTATTTCGAGCGAGGCGTCGCCGCGCTCAAGTCGGGTTTCATCATGATGTATTGCCCCGAGAACCCGACCGTCCGAACGATGTGGGAGAAGGTCTACCCATGGTTCGGGCCGCAAGACTACGGCTTCACGATGGAGAACTACGGCCACGGCGGCCGGACCACCGCCGAGGGCGAGGGCATGGGCGTCTTCACGATCTACGATTGGGGCAACGGCGCGGCGTCCGAGGCTGCGATGCGAATCCTCGACCACTACGGCCACGTCTACATCGACCGCGCGCGGGACCGAGCCTTCGGCCTCGACAAAATCCAGGTCCGCCGCCGCGACGAAGGCTGGGAACTGGCCAACGAGACCGGCCGGACGCGTTCTCTCCGAGTCCTCTTCGACGATGAAAGCGTCCAGCAAGTACAGATCACCGACAAGATCATCA
Organism: Planctomycetota bacterium; assembly: GCA_012517265.1. Classification (GTDB taxonomy): domain Bacteria; phylum Planctomycetota; class Phycisphaerae; order Sedimentisphaerales; family Anaerobacaceae; genus PLanc-01. Next base: position 542 of record JAAYVJ010000657.1, read on the forward strand.
TCCGTACCGCCGGGAGGTAAGCCATGAATAGATGCATGGTGTGCCCAGTTGTTGCAGCAACACTGATGATGGGCCCGGCGTGGTCCGTTCTGCCGGCATCGGGCGAGGAGACGATGGGCCTGCCTGTCATCAAGAAGGGTGTCGCGACGGGTTTCAGCAACGGTGGTTGGGTGGATTACGCGACGGTCTTCTACTGGTGCCAGGACAACCCCGCCGGGTTCGAAGCACCGATTGACCGCCGGGGCATCGTTGATCCCGGCGACCACCGCACTCTTGACTTTCCTTTCAACCCGGCGCCGCACAACGAGAGACAGATCGCCCGGCGCGTCGGCTGTGACGTTGTCGCCGCTGTCGGCGGGAAAGACCGTCGATTCCTTGGCAGCCCAAGCCCTGCTCACACCCTCTTGGCGTTCCGCGGCTTCGTACCCTACTTGAACTCCCGGCGGGCGTCCCACACTTTGCGGGCGAGGTATACCACGACGGCCCTGGACGAAACTGAACTGAGCGGGATAAACTGACGACACGATGCTGAAGTGGATCTCCAAGTTATTGGGCGTGTGGATTGCAGCGACGACGGCGGCCGCCGGGGCGGCCCAGACGGATGCGAACAGCGTACCCGCCGGCTGGTACGGGACGGCCAAGGCGGATCTCGACGTCTTTCCCGACCGACTCCTGGCCGACGCGAAAGCCACGTTCTTCAACGGCGACAACCTGGCACTCCTGGGCTGGGCCGGCCTGGCCAGCTACGCGATGAATGACGGCCCCATCGACGACGACGTCGCGGAGCACTTCGAGGAACACAGCACATTCGGCGGCTTCGACGAGGACGCATTGTTCGTCCTGGGCTCGCCGGGGGCGCACTTCCTGGGCACAGGACTCTGGTACATTCTGGAGGCCAGAGACCACGACGACGCAGGTCGACAGCGGGCCGTGACCATGCTCTCGGCCCTGACCATCACCGGCGTCGTCACCGGCGGCCTCAAGGCGATCCGGCACAACGATCAGCCGGACGGCGAGGCCTGGGCCTGGCCCAGCGGGCATACCGCCAGCTCCGTCGCGGTCGCCTCGGTGCTGCACGAGTTCTACGGCCTGAAGGTGGGTCTGCCGGCCTATGCCGCGGCCGGCGTCGTCGCCTGGCGGATGATGGACGAGGGCGACCACTGGGCCAGCGACGTGCTCTTCGGCGCGACTCTCGGCTGGGTCGTCGGACACAGCGTCGCCCGCCGGCACGGCAATCCCGAGATCGCGGGCTTCGAAGTGCTCCCCTACACCGGCAGCCGCGAAACCCCGGCCGTCGGCATCAGCCTGTCCAGGCGATTCTAATGCGGACAACGAAACTGCTACTGCGCCAGGTCGACCGGCACGGGGGCTCGTTCGAAATCGTTGGCCGCCATGAGCGGTTGCGGCTTGAGCCGGGCCAAGCCTCGGCGAAATCGGTCGGGGACACGCTCCGAACGCGTATTGTAGTGCGTGACGATATCGTTGAAGTACCCCCGGGCCAGGGCGATTCGCTGCTCGGTGTCCGCCAGGTTTCTCTGAAGATTCAGGAACGAATCCTGGGCTTTGAGGTTCGGACACCGTTCCTGGAGTGAGGCCACCAAGCGGGTACAGGCTTGATAGTCCGGCCCGGCCACGCCCGGCGGCGTGGCGTCCAGTTGTGTGCGCAGCGCGGTCACCGTGCTTGCCGGGGAGACACCCGTCAACGGACGAATCCACGCCTTCGCAAGCTCGCGAACTGAACGCTTGATTTCCGCCGCGTCCTGCGGGACAATCGTCGCGAAAAGCATTTCCGCAACCCCGGTAGGAGGTATATGGACATGATTCAGATGGGAACGATCATCCTGGCGCAGTGGATCGCGGTTTCGAGCGTCGGCGCAGGTCTGCCGCAACTGGGCAGCGACGTGCGGGTCACGGACCTGCGATGCGAGTACCTGGTCAATCCACTGGGCGTCGACGCGGCCCAGCCGAGACTGAGCTGGAAACTCGAATCCCGCTGGCGGGGACAGAAACAGACCGCCTACCAGATCCTCGTGGCCGGCAGCGAGAGGATGCTCAAGGACGACCGGGCGGACCTCTGGGACAGCGGCAAGGTGCAGTCCGACCAGTCGATCCACGTCGCGTACTCCGGCCGGCCTCTGGCCTCGCGGACCCGCTGCTACTGGAAGGTGCGGGTCTGGGACGCCGACGGCAAGGCGTGCCCCTTCAGCGAGATCGCGACGTGGGACATGGGCCTGCTGACGCCTCAAGACTGGAAGGCGCAGTGGATCAGCGCGCCCGGCAAGGACGAGGACAAGGGCCCACAGCCGGCGCCGCTGTTTCGCAAGTCGTTCCTGCTGGACGAGGCGCCCGTCGCCGCGCGGGTCTACATCTGCGGCCTGGGCTACCACGAACTGCGGCTCAACGGCCAGAAGGTCGGCGACCACGTCCTGGACCCGGCGTTCACCCGCTACGACCGGCGGGCCCTCTACGTCGTCCACGACGTGACGAACCAGCTCAAGAAAGGGCCGAACGCCCTGGGCGTGATCCTGGGCAACGGCTGGTACAACATGCACACTCGCTGCGTGTGGGATTTCGACAAGGCCCCCTGGCGGGACCGGCCCGTCCTGCGGTGCCAGCTCGAAATGACCTTCGCCGACGGCTCGACGAGGGTCGTCGCCAGCGACGCGACGTGGCGGGTCTCGACGGGCCCGATCGTCTTCGACAGCATCCGCAACGGCGAGACCTACGACGCCCGGCTGGAAATCCCCAACTGGGACGCGGCGGACTTCGACGATATCAACTGGCCCCTGGCGCAGATCGATTCCGGCCCCAAGGGCGAGCTGCGATCGCAGATGATGCCCGCGATCAAGGTCACGCAGACCCTGAAGTCCGCCAGACTCGCGGAGCCCAAGCCCGGCGTCGTCGTCTTCGACTTCGGGCAGAACATGGCCGGCTGGGCCCGGCTCAA
>JAAYVJ010000108.1 GCA_012517265.1 Planctomycetota bacterium
CCAGGAACATCGCCTTCCGCAACGTGCGAATCAACACGAAGAAGGGCCCGGCCCTGATCGGCGAGAATCTTCAGGACCTGGAAGTGGATGGTTTTCGGACGTTGACGCCGCATGACAACTGCGCGGTGATCGATCTCAAGAGCGCCTCGGTCGCGTACGTGCACGGCTGCATCGCCGCATCGGGGACAGGCGCCTTCCTGGGCCTTCGCGGCCCGAGCACCCGCGACATCCTCCTGCAGAACAACGACCTGCGACAGGCCGGGTCGCCCGTGCAGACGACCGAAGGGTGCCCGCCCTCCGCGGTGATTCAGAATTGATGTGGCAGCCTCAAGGCCGTCCGCCCCAAGGCTGCCACTCATTCGCTCTGCGTGGTCCTAGCGATCGCCGGCCAGGTAGCGCACCTCGGCCGCCGAGAGGGCTCTGTTGTAGATTCGGAACTCGTCGAGCATCCCGGAGAAATAGGCGTCGGCCACGTACTGCGAGCGGCCCAGCCAGTTCTGTGTCGTGACGCCCAGGTCTTTGGGCAGCAACGTCGTTGCGGCTTTGCCCACCGGGTCGCCGTCGAGGTACAGTGTCATCGTCATCGTCGCGCTGTCGATCGTGACGGCCACGTGGTGCCAGCCGGTCGGCATCGCCTTGGGGGCGTCCACGGTCTTCTCGGCCACCGTCGGGGTGCGGATCGCGAATCGCATCGCGCCGGCCGTGCCCTGACGCGGGCACAGGAACATGTAGTTCGTCGTGCCGGTGCCGAAGTCGAAGATCCGCTGCCAGGAGCCGGAGCCCCCGTTGAAGTTCACGTGCGAAGCGACCGTCACGCTGCTCAGCGTGGGCATCAAGGGCCCGATGGGCAGGTCCACGTACGTGCTGCTGCCGTTGAAGCCCAGGGCCTTGCCCGAGTAGCCGGCGTTGTACCCGGCGGGGGAGTTCAGCGTGCCGTGGTAGTTCCTGCCCGAAGAATCCTGCACGCTGTCGTCCATCGCGTACAGGGCGACCAGCCCGGCCGCGCCGGGATCGGTTGCGCCGACGACCTCGGGGGCTGCGCCGTACAGACGGATGTCGTCGACGAATAGCGTTCCGGCGCCGGGGCCTTCCACGCCGACGCTCAGGCTCCTGACGCTCTTGAGCGAGACACCGGCCGAGGCCAGCGGGATGTTCCACTGCTTCCACAGGGGAAAGGCCGTGGAAGCCGCGGCGTTGTTGTACAAGATTTTGGTGTCGTTGATCTTCACGTAGACCGCGGCCGGGCTATTGGTCATCTGGCCGCGGAAGAACAGGACCAGCGTGGTGAAGCCGTGCGCCGTCCAGTCCTGAGGCGCGGCGAAGGTCCGCTTGGCCTCCGAATAGGTCGCGCCGCCGGTGTTCTCGTAGAACAACGGCATCGATTGCGCGTCGCTGTGGACGACCGTTTGCTCGGCGAACGGCGCTTGATTGTAGCCCACGGTCGAGCCGTTGGCCGGGTTGTCCCACCCGTCGATCCAGGACTCATACACCCGGCGGCCCTCCACGTCGGTATAGGCTTCGAAATCGTCGACCGCGACGAAGCCGGCCGTGGAGAAGCTCCAGACCGGGCTTTCCCAGGAGCTGATCGCCTCGGCATCGTTGACTTCCATGACCTTCCAGAAGTACGTGCTGTCGAGCATCAGCGAGGCCTCGTATTGCGACACCGAGACCGTCGCGGCGGGTGCGGAACCGTCGGCGACCGCCTGTCGATCGTCGCTGAGGAGGATCTTGTGCGAGGCGGCCTCGCGACCGGCCCGCCAGGCGAACCGAACCTGCGGATTGACGTCGGTCGCATTGGCCGCCGGCTGTGGCTCGCGCGCGACCACCGGAATCGAATAGAAACGAACCTCGCTCAATCCGTACTGAGGCATGAGGCCGCCCCAGTTGCTGTGGATCGTCAACTTGATGAGCCGGGCCGCCAGCCCCGCGAACTCGATCGTCGTATTGGCGGCGTAGTCTGCGGAGGCCGTCGCCTGTGCGAACTCGAAATCCCCGAACGAGGTCCAGGTCTCGCCGTCGGTCGAGTACTCGATCGTCACGTCCCTGGCCCCCAGGCCAAGGATGTTCTCGAGAGCCTGGTTGGAGTTCCAGACGAGCATCTTGTCGAGCTTGTGCACTCCGTCGAATGCGAATTGGATCCAGGCGGGCCCGGCCGCACCCTTGGCGGTCAGCCAGCCATCGGCCGAGACCGTCGAGTGCTGGTCCGCGGCGTCGAGACCCGCGCCGTTGGCGGCCTTCTCCGGTCCCATGTCCTTATTGAAACTGGACGCGGTGGCCGTGACGCCTGCGATCGGGTAGGAGTACGGCTCGACGGTGAAAGACCACACTCTGCCCTGGAAGATCGTGTTGTCCGGCGGGGCGTTGACCTCATCGACGCGCCAGAAGTAGGTCCGTCCGAACTGGAGCCGGCCGGGACTGAAGCTGTTGGTGTCCTGACCGGCGCCGGCGAGCACGCCGAGGGGATTGGCCGTGGTCGCCGCGTTGACGTCTTCGAAGGCCGTGCCGAAGTAGACATCGTGCGTGTTCGCGAACTTCCCCGGCGTCCAGGAGAGCACGGGTTCGCGAGGGACGTCCACGGCTTCGTTCGACGGGCTCGGCTTGACGGCGGGGAACGTCTCGCCCCGCATGACACGCAGAATCTCGGGTTGCGACAGGGCTTCGTTGTAGATGCGCAGGTCGTCCACGACCCCGTTGTAATAGGGGTCTTCGTACTGAGATCTGCCGACGTAGTTCTGGGTCGTGTTGCCCAGGTCCTGGAGGGTGTACAGGGTGGAGGTGTCGGCGACGACTTCGCCGTCGAGGAGGATCTTGAGATTCTTGGTTTGGCCGTTGATGACCAGGGCGACGTGATGCCAGCCGGTGGGCAGGGCCCCGCGACTGACGGTCACGTCGGTCCACACGCCGGTGTTGGCGGTGATTGCCGCGTGCATCAGTCCGCCGCCGTCCTGGGGGCAGAGGTAGATGTAGTTGGCGGTCCCGGTTCCGAAGTCGATGAGACGCTGCCATGCGCCCCCGGTCCCGGAGAAGTTGGTCCACACGGCGATGGTCGTGTCGCTCAGCGACGCCATCAGCGAGCCGATGGGCAGATCGACGTAGTCGCCGGATCCGTCCAGTTTCAATGCGTTGTCGACCTGGCCGGTTATCCACTGGGGATTGCCGTGGAGGACGCCGTCGTTGCCGGCCACGGAGTCCTCCGCGACGGCGCCGGAGACCTCGTCGAATTTCCACCATCCGGCCAGACCGGCCTGGGCGGCGCTGGTCAAGGTCAGAGCGAGCAGACAGGACAGAAGGGCTTCACGAATCGGTCTCTTGCCCATAGCATTCCTCCTTCGAAGGGGTTCGCACGCATCCGCGGCGTCCGGCCGCGACGTGCTGGGGAAATCGACCATGTAGAAACTCAGTGCTCGACAGCTTTCATTCTGGCGGTGAAAAGGCGTCAATGCAAGTCAAAAATGTCCCTATGCTGAAGTCGTTCGGCTTCTGGTGAACCGAAGGCGATTTCATGGGGGCCGTCGGTCACAAAGCATGGGTCACAACCGCCATTTCGCGCACATTCCGGCTGCGGATGTTCTGGCTCGCATCTCCCCGCTGTGGTATGATGACCCCGTCGTCATGGTGCCGCCGGGGCGTGCGGGAACGCCCGATTCGGGGAGTGACGGGTTCGAGTTGTTTCGAAGAGAGGACAGATATGAGCAGACAGAATTCCACGTGTACGCGAAGGCAATTCCTCGGCTCCGTCGCCGGCGCCGCGGCGGCGTTCACGATCGTGCCGCGGTCCGTGCTGGGCGGGCCGAAGTTCGTCGCGCCCAGCGAGAAGGTGTATGTCGCGGTGGTCGGTTGCGGCGGGCAGGGTCGGACCAACGCCTACGGGCTGTTCGGCGAGAAGGACGCGCAGATCGTCGCGATCGCCGACCCGATGGACCAGGCGGACTACAGCTCCTATTACTACGGCGGGGTCGCGGGCAGGCTGCCCGTCAAGGCCGACGTCGAGCGATGGTATTCGAAGGGCAATCCGCAATTCAAATGCAAGGACTACGTCGATTTCCGCCAGATGCTGGACAAGGAGAAGAACATTGATGCCGTGCTGTGCGCCACGCCGGACCACTGGCACGCGTTCGTCACGCTCGCGGCGATCCATCGCGGCAAGCACGTTTATTGCGAGAAACCGCTGACGCACAACATCGCGGAGGCCAGGGCCGTGGCCAAGGCGGCCGCCGAGGCGGGCGTCGCGACCCAGATGGGCAATCAGGGTCGCAGCGACGACGGCAATCGGGTCACCTGCGAGCTGATCTGGGACGGCGCGATCGGCGAGGTCCGCGAGGTCCACGCCTGGAGCAACACCGGCGGCTGGGCGGACGGTCGCGGCCGGCCCACGGAGCGGCCCGAGGTTCCCAAGGGCTTCGACTGGCAACTGTGGCTGGGGCCCAAGGCGGATCGGCCGTATCATCCGGCGTACGCCCCCTACAACTGGCGGGGCTGGTGGGAATTCGGCACCGGCGCCGTCGGCGATATGGCCGTGCACAATCTGGACCCGGCGTTCGCGGCCCTCAAGCTGGGGCACCCGATCAGCGTCGAGCCGGCCCAGACCGCGTTCCTCGATTCCGAGGTCATCGGCGGCGACAACCACATGATCTGGGAGTTCGGGCCGGAAGAGGGCCACGGCCCCGTCACGGTCCACTGGTACGACGGCTCGCTGGAGCCGGCGCGGCCGGCCGAACTGGAGCCGGGCCGTCGCATGGGCGAGGACAGCAACGGCATCCTGATCATCGGCAGCAAGGGCACGATCATGGGCGGCGGCTGGAGCAAGTCGCCCCGCATCATCCCCGAGACGAAGATGAAAGCCTACGGCCGGCCTCCGCAGAGGCTGCCCCGCAGTCCAGGCCATCACCGCGACTGGCTCAACGCCTGCAAGGGCGGCCCGAAGGCGTGCAGCGATTTCAGCTATGCGGCGAGGTTGACGGAATTCGTCCTGCTGGGCGACGTCGCGATCCGGGCAGGTCAAAAGATCCTCTGGGACGGCCCGAACATGAAGGTGACCAACGTTCCCGAGGCGCAGAAATTCGTGGAGGAATCGTACCGGCCCGGTTTCGACCTGGCGACGATCTGATCGGTTCGCCAACCCAGGAGTCTCTCTCAACGCAGGCCCGTTGCGCCGCACCCGGCGTCACGGGCCTGTGCTTTGGGTTCTTCACGGAGTCTCGGGGATCATCGGAGCCGCCGGAGAGGCGCGCTCGAAGCGGTCGTGCAAGGTGAGTTTATCGCGTTGCGGCCTCCGGCTGGAACGCGAACGAGGCGTTCGCTTGCGGGACCGGACGTCGCACGGGGGCGTGCAACGCCCCTCCATGCCGGAGGCCCAAATCGCAAGACTCCCGCAGCGACGCGGCGGAATCCGCATTCCTTCATCCCCACAATTCCGTACGGAACCCTTGTTTTTCTGCGGGAATGTCTCTTGACGATCCCACGCGACCGCGATATATCCTGTGACGTTCTGAAACAACGGAACAGGGTGTGAATCCCTGGCGGGCCCGCCGCTGTAACCGGGGACCGTCGCCTCACGAAGTCACTGTCCTGCCTGTGCAGGATGGGAAGACGAGGCGATGGGACGATCCGGAAGCCAGAAGACGGTTTCGGACGCAGAAGACCTCGGTGCAGGTCAGTCCCGGCGGTTCATCGCCGCGGACTGGGCTGATCGTGGGAAGCCATACGTTCTGACGCACAAGACGCGGGCCCCGGTATGAAGAGCATCCCGGGGCCTTTTGTTTGCGTATGGCCGCCCGCGTCAGCAGCTCGTGTCTTGCGCCCCTCGCTTTGAGGTCCCCGTGCGTTCGCTCCGGCGGCAGGCTCCTCTTTCCGACCTGAATGAAAGGATGGACGGTATGCCGGTCACGATGGAGCGTTCCACGACACACTTTCTGGCGATTCGCAAACGCAACGGACAACAGGTTCCCTTCGATGCCAACAAGATCACCGCGGCGATCCTCAAGGCGGGTCAGGCGACGGGGGAATTCGACGAGTCGATCGCACGTAAACTGATGCTGCGCGTGCTCGCGATGGCGCATCTGTCCCTGGCCCAGGACGTGCCGACGGTCGAACAGATTCAGGACATCGTCGAGGAAGCCCTGCTGGCCTCGCCGTTCAAGCGGACGGCCAAGGCCTACATCCTCTACCGCGACCAGCACGCGAGGATTCGCGAGATGGTCGAGAAGGCGGATCTGGACCTGGTGGACCGGTACCTCGACGGGCTCGACTGGCAGGTGCGCGAGAACAGCAACATGAACTACTCGCTGCAAGGCCTGAACAACTACATCTCCAGCGAGGTCAGCCGGGTCTACTGGCTCAACCGCCTGTACTCGCCTGAGGTCCGCGAGGCCCATGTCAACGGCGACTTTCATATCCACGACCTGGGCCTGCTGTCGGTCTACTGCGTGGGCTGGGACCTGCAGGATCTGCTGGCCACCGGCTTCTGCGGCGCGCCGGGCAAAGTGGAGAGCCGTCCGGCCCGGCACTTCCGCACGGCGCTCGGCCAGATCGCCAACTTCTTCTACACGCTCCAGGGCGAGGCCGCCGGGGCGCAGGCCTTCTCCAATCTCGACACGCTGCTGGCGCCGTTCATCTGGCAGGATCGTCTCGCGTACGACGAGGTCAAACAGGCGATCCAGGAGTTCGTGTTCAACCTGAACGTGGCCACGCGGGTGGGATTCCAGACGCCATTCACCAACGTCACGCTCGATCTGACTCCGCCCTCAACTCTGGCCAAGCAGCCTGCGGTCATCGGCGGCGCGCCCATCGACCGCTGCTACGGCGACTTCGTGGAACAGATGAGGATGTTCGACCGCGCGTTCATGGAAGTCCTGGCCGAGGGCGACGCGAAAGGGCGGGTCTTCACGTTCCCGATCCCAACGATCAACATTACGAAGGACTTCGATTGGGACGATCCGCAGATGCGGTCGCTCTGGGAGGCGACGGCCCGCTACGGCATCCCCTATTTCGCGAACTTCGTCAATTCGGATCTGTCGCCCGATGACGCACGCTCGATGTGCTGCCGGCTGCGGCTGGACGTGACGGAACTTCGCCGTCGCGGCGGGGGGCTCTTCGGCGCCAACCCGCTCACCGGCTCGGTCGGCGTGGTCACGATGAACCTGCCGCGGCTGGGCCATCTGGCGAGCGACGAGGCCGACTTCCTCTCGCGGCTCGACCACCTGATGCACCTGGCGAGGACCAGTCTGGAAGCCAAACGCAAGGTGCTCGAGTCGTTCACCGACAAAGGGCTGTATCCGTACACGAAGCACTACCTGCGATCGGTCAAGCAAGCCCGCGGCACGTACTGGGACAATCACTTCTCGACGATCGGCCTGGTCGGGATGAACGAGGCCTGCCAGGGTCTGCTCCACTGTGGCGTCGGCGATCCGGCCGGCCGCAGCTTCGCTCTGCGTGTCCTCGATTTCATGCGGAAGCGGCTGGAGGAGTTCCAGGGCCAAACCGGCCATCAGTACAATCTGGAAGCCACGCCCGCCGAGGGCACTTCGTTCCGGCTTGCCAATATCGACAAGCGGAAGCACCCGTCGGTTCAGGCGGCCAATGAGGCCGAGGTCGCCAGGGGGGCCAAGCCCTTCTACACGAACTCCTCGCAGCTTCCGGTCAACTACAGCAGCGACCCGTTCGAGGTGCTGGACCTGCAGGACGAGCTCCAGTGCCGCTACACCGGCGGCACGGTCCTGCACTTCTACCTGGGCGAGGCGGTCGCGGACCCCGAGGCGGTCAAGTCGTTCGTCCGCACGGTGTGCGACAAGTACAGGCTGCCATACTTCTCGCTGACGCCGACGTTCTCCATCTGCGCCGAGCACGGCTACCTGCGGGGTGAGCAGCCGACCTGTCCGAGCTGCGGCCGCCAGACCGAGGTCTACTCGCGGGTCGTCGGCTATCTGCGGCCTGTTTCGCAGTGGAACGACGGCAAGCAGGCCGAATTCGCGATGCGAAAGTCCTTCTCTCTGGAGGTCGGCTCGTGCAAATAGGAGGATTCGAGCCGTTTTCGTTGTGTGACTTCCCGTCGCGTCCGGCGGCCGTGGTGTTCACGCAAGGATGTAATTTCCGGTGTCCGTTTTGCCACAATGGGGGCCTGCTGGCCGTGAAGGCCGGTTCGATCCCGGCCGGCGAGGTCCTGGATCGCCTGGCCCGCCGGCGAGGCCTGCTGCGAGGCGTGGTCGTCAGCGGAGGCGAACCATGCGTGCAGGCGGGGCTCGCCGGTTTCTGTCGGGCCGTGAAAGCCCTCGGCCTGGCGGTGAAACTCGACACCAACGGCAGCCGGCCGTCGGCATTGCGGGGCCTGCTCACCGCCGGCCTGGTTGACTTCGTCGCCATGGACGTCAAGGCCCCGCCTCGCCTCTACGCGAAGCTGGCCGGGGTGGGCGTCGAGTGGGGTGTCATCGAGGAGAGCATCCGTATCCTGGCGACTTCCGGAGTTCCGCATCTGTTTCGCACGACCGTGGTCGGCACGCTCTTGAGCGACAGCGACATCGACGAGATCGCGGGCCTCTTGCCCCCGGGCGCCAGGCACGTTCGCCAGAGGTTCCGCGCGGACCTGGCCCATGACCCTCGGCTCCGCGCGTCCTCGGGACACGCGACAGCCATCCAACAAGCCACGACCTTCAAAGGAGTTGCCCATGTCCATTCGCCCTGATTCCTGGATCATCCGCATGGCCCGCGAGCACGGGATGATCGAGCCGTTCGAGGAGCAGCAGATTCGCATCCGCGATGGGGCGCCGGTCATCTCTTATGGGACTTCGTCCTACGGTTACGACGTGCGAGTCGACCGCACGTTCCGTGTCTTCACCAACGTCTACGGCGCGGTCGTCGATCCGAAGGCGTTCGATCCGCAGGGGATGGTCGAGATCGAGGACGACGTGTGTCTGATTCCGCCGAACAGCTTCGCGCTGGCGCTGTCCGTCGAGCGGTTTCGCATCCCGGCCAACGTGATGACGATCTGCGTGGGCAAGTCGACGTACGCGCGGTGCGGGATCGTCGTGAACGTCACGCCGTTCGAGCCGGGCTGGGAGGGCCGGGCGGTCCTGGAAATCTCGAACACGACCCCGCTGCCGGCGAAGATCTATGCCAACGAGGGGCTGGCCCAGGTGCTGTTCTTCGAGTCGGATACGCCGTGCCGCGTGTCCTATGCGGATCGCCAGGGGAAGTATCAGAATCAATCGGGAATCACCTTGCCGAGGATGTAAACACGCCGCCTCGATGATCCGTGTTGCGGAGGATTCGATGAGAAACAGAACGGATGAGGCTTTGGGAGAGTATAGGTCCTGCCATCCGTCGGTCGAGAGGCCGGCGGACGCCGGGCCCACACGGCCGGGCAAGTCGGCAGGCCCCGAACGACTGCCGTTCGAGGCCCTGCCGCCGGAGCCGGAAAGGACTTGGATGCCGTTGCACACACAGTTTTGGGAGGATAGATCATGACCGTGAGGACAGCCAACCTCGGATTCCCGCGAATGGGGACCCATCGGCAGTTGAAGAAGGCCCTGGAGTCGTACTGGGTGGGCGAATTGACTGCCAAGGCGCTGAACGACGCAGCCCGGGCGATCCGCAGGCAGAATTGGGAATTCCAGCGGGATCTGGGCGTGGACATCATCCCGAGCAACGACTTCTCCCTCTACGACCATGTCCTCGACACCGCGGTCATGCTGGGGGCCGTGCCCAGCCGGTTTGGCCATCCCGGCGATTTGGTGAACCTGGACACCTACTTCGCCATGGCCCGCGGGGCCGAGACGGTCAGGGCGATGGAGATGACCAAATGGTTCGACACGAACTACCACTACATTGTCCCGGAACTGGAGGCCGACCAGCAGTTCAGTCTGGGTTCGACGAAGGTCGTCGACGAATTCGTCGAAGCGAAGGGATTGGGCATCACGACCCGTCCGGTGCTCTTGGGCCCGGTGTCTTTCCTTCTGCTGAGCAAGGCTCCGACTTCCGGCCTGGAGCCGTTGTCGCTGCTCGACCGAATTCTGCCCATCTATGCGTCGGTTCTGGAGCGTCTGGCGACTGCGGGCGCGACCTCGGTCCAGATCGATGAGCCGGTTCTGGTTCTGGATCTGAACAAGGGAGTGGCTCAGGCGTTCGAGCGAGCGTATAGCGCCCTGGCCCGAGCGGCCCGCGGGATGTCGATCTGCCTGGCGACGTACTTCGGCTCTCTGCGGGAGAATCTCGATCTGGCCCTGCGACTGCCTGTCGCGTCTGTTCACTTGGACCTCGTGAGAGGGCCGGAGCAGTTGAAAGACGCTCTGGCCCGCGTGCCCGCCGACAAGTCGCTGTCCCTGGGTGTCGTGAACGGGCGGAACATCTGGAGGAGCAAGTTCTCCGACGTCCTGCCGGACCTGGAGGAGGCCGTGCGGGTCCTGGGACCCGATCGGGTCGTTCTGGCCCCCTCATGCTCTCTTCTTCACTGCCCGGTGGATCTGAGACCGGAGACGGATTTGCCGGAGGAGGTCCGCGAGCGACTGGCCTTCGCCCTCCAGAAGCTGGAGGAATTGTCGGTTCTGAAGAAGGCGCTCGACATTGGCCGGGACGCCGTCGCCACGGCCCTTGCGGAGAACCACGCCTTGTTCGATCGGATCGCCAGGTCGCGGAGCATTCACAATCCGCGGGTGCAGGCCCGCATGAAGAGCCTCTCAAAGGAGATGTTCGCCCGAAAGAGCCCGTTCGACCAGCGGTTGCCTCAACAGCAGGAGAATCTGAATCTGCCTCCGCTGCCGACGACCACGATCGGATCGTTCCCGCAGACGCCGGAGATCCGGCAGGCCCGCTCGGCGTTCAAGCAGCGGACCATTGACCATAGACAGTACGACGCTCAGATGAGCCTGCAAATCAAGCAGGCGATCCAGATCCAGGAGCAGGTGGGCTTGGACGTGCTCGTCCACGGCGAGCCGGAACGCAACGACATGGTCGAGTATTTCGGCGAGATGCTGGACGGTTTCGCATTCACCCGAAACGGCTGGGTTCAGAGCTACGGCTCCCGCTGCGTCAAGCCGCCGATCATCTTTGGGGACGTCAGCCGGCCAAGCCCGATGACGGTCCGCTGGATTCAGTACGCCCAGGCCCTCACGGCCAAGCCCGTCAAGGGGATGCTGACCGGGCCGATCACCCTTTTGGAGTGGTCGTTCGTCCGCGAGGATTGCCCCCGGCGGGACACCGCGTTCCAGATCGCCCTGGCCATCCGCGACGAGGTGGCGGATCTGGAGGCCGCCGGGGTGAAGGTCATTCAGATCGACGAGCCCGCGCTGCGGGAGGGGCTTCCGCTGCGGAGAAGCGACTGGCGAGGGTATCTGGACTGGGCGGTCGACGCGTTTCGACTGGCCACCAGCGGGGTCTCCGATTCCACCCAGATCCACACGCATATGTGCTACGGCGATTTCAATGACATCATCGAGGCGATCGCCTCGATGGACGCCGACGTGATTTCGATCGAAGCGGCGCGGTCCGGCGTGGAACTGCTCGGGGCCTTTCGCGAGTTCAAGTACCCCAACCACATCGGGCCGGGGGTCTACGACATTCACAGCCCTCGCGTGCCGTCGGTCGAGGAGATGGAGGAGGCCATCGCCAAGCAGATGACGGTCCTGGACGCCTCGCAACTGTGGGTGAACCCGGATTGCGGCCTCAAGACCCGGCGATGGGAAGAGGTCAAGCCGGCTCTGGCGAACATGGTGGCCGCTGCGAAGAAGCTCCGCGGGCAGATTGCGGCGGGGAATCGAGATGTGAGTTGAAACCTTCCGGCGTCGCGGCCGTCTAACCTGGTAGAGACCGCGGGCGGGGGCTGGTTTGAGCCCTGGTCTGTCTCCTCAGATTGGGCAAAAGGAGCGAATGATGGAAGGGCAGACTCGAACCGGATTGTGGGCGGACTACCGCAACGGCGGCGTGCGGCAGGTGGGGCGCAGGCTCTGGCGCGACTGGCGGGCCACCATTCTGTTTGTCGTGTTCGTCGTGGTGCCGGTCAAATCCAGCCTGGCGGATTGGAACTGGGTCCCCACCGGCTCCATGAATCCTACGATCCTCGACGGCGACCTGATTTACGTGAACAAGATCGCCTACGATCTGCGAATCCCGCTGACGATGCACCGGCTGGCCCACTGGGCC